>CAZFWL010000164.1:0-6567 GCA_964522775.1 uncultured Halomicronema sp. | reverse complement strand
TACACTCTTTTTCTACACGAGCTCTCCACCACCGCTTTAGCAACAGTGGGGAGTTTCACCGTGTAAAGCCGCTGCCACCTGTGCCTGCGTAATATCGGCTGCCGCTGCGTGGATTTTATACGTTTGCGTAGGCTGCTTCATCACCGCAATCACAGTTTCAATGGGAGGGCAACCGGGCTCATGACATTGCAGCTGGCTGATTGAAACTGGCACATCGGTAGATAGAGCCAGCGCTTCATAGACCCAGGTTTTAAGCTGCTGGATTGCTTCAGGATTGACGGTAGGGCGCTGTTGCTTGAAAAGGTTCATTAGCTTATGCAGGAACAGAACGACAACAAAAGGCAGACCGAATACAACACACTGCTGAAGCACTTCTGAGAACAGCTACAGTCCAGATTAGCGCCGCACCTTGCCGGTGAAACCAGAGGCCTTAAATTGTTCTAACTTTAAGGGCTCCGGCTGATTAGCTGCGACTGAAATTCGCAGTTCAAAGGGGCTTTCACCAGGCGGCACCTCATCAATAGCCCCCAACCGCGTACGATTCATCATCGCTGGGTTGTTGTTAGCATCGTAAATGCGGCCAAAGATATCGGCATTCAACACGGGTTTGCCAGAGCGATTGACTGCAGTACCGGAAATCAAATAGCAGTTGGCCTTCTGCAGCGAACCGGGCGCGACAATACCTTCGGACATTTCTTCGGGGCAAGCCGCATAGCTAATGTCTTTGAGCTCAATTTGAGTCATCGCCTGCGCTGGTGGCGTCAGCAGAAATGTCAAAGCAAACATACAGGTAATGAGACCAGTCCAAAGCGCTGTTTTCAATCCGGTGCGAAGCATAGATTTTCCTTTACGCAAGCAGTAACGTCCCGGCTATTAGCCTATCGCGAAATCGTGGGTCGCGGCAGCGGTCAGGACAATCCTAGCTGCGATCTCAAGGTCTGGCGCATGAGGTCAATGGGAGGGGACTGCTGCGTCCAAATGTGGAGGGCGGCCGCGCCTTGTTGCACCAACATTTCCGTCCCGTCAAAGGTGCTCAACCCGCGCTGGGCAGCCAGTTGTAGAAATTGCGTAGGACTGGGGGTATAGATCAAGTCGTAAGCGATCGCATCGGTTGGCAACAGGGCCATCTGCGCCGAAGTGACTGGCGTAGCTTTGACCTGCGGATGCATGCCCACAGGCGTAGTGTTGACGAGTAAGGTCGTGGACGGCAGTACGGCATCTAACTCGGTCATCAAATAGGTTCGCAAGGCTGGCTGCAGGGGAGAGTCTTGCCAGCTGTGAACAAACTGCTGCAATTTGTCAGCGCTGCGACCCACCAACCAAATTTCGGGGCAGCCCAGAGTCACACAACCCGCAACCACGGCTCTCGCCGCACCACCATTGCCTAAAATAACGACTCGTGACTGCGACCAGTCGCGATCGCTCTGCTGTAAGGGCGCAATGAAACCAGTAACATCGGTATTCGTGCCAGCCCAGCCTTGATCGGTTCGCCACACCGTATTCACCGCGCCGACCGCTTGGCTAATATCCGCCACTGTAACCAAATGAGGTATCACCATTTGTTTATGGGGAATGGTGACGTTAAAACCTTGAATACCCAATGACCAGAGCCCGTTTATAGCCGTCTCCAGCGCTTGGGGTTCAACAGCAAAGGGCACATACACAGCATCCATCCCCAAATCTGCCAAGGCCGCATTCTGCATAGGCGGTGATAGAGAATGCTCAATCGGATGACCGATGATGCCCAAGACTTTCGTCTTTCCGGTCAAGATTGATCGTTTCACGGTTAAATCCTGCGCTGCCACTGCCCAACCATAATGCCTGGAAACGAGCAAGAATTCAGCACCACCTCGTCAGCGGATATGGGCTGCTAATCGACGATAAAGCCGGTTTCAACACCAGTGGTCTCGTGGGTGGTGGTATCGAGCAGGAGGGTCACAATCACAACAGTAATATTGTCTCGCCCACCATGCTTCTTAGCTGAATTGATGAGTGCCTGAGCAGCACTTTCGACAGCGCGGATTGATTTTAAATGAGCGGCAATCACTGTATCTGGCAGCTCTTCGGTCAGACCGTCGCTACATAAAAGAAAGCGATCGCCGGGTTGCGCCTCAATGGGCTGCACGTCGATACGGTGCATATCCTCGCGCCCCAAACATTGCGAGAGGACATGCCGCCAAGGATGGTTACGCGACTGATCAAGGGTCAGTTCCCCTTCACGCACGGCCCGCGCAATCCAAGTATGGTCTTCAGTCAGGGCGCTGATCTTAGGCCCTCGCAAACGATATAACCGGGAGTCGCCAACGTGGGCACACCAGGGTTGTTCATCTTTGTCACGACGGAAAATGAGGATAACTGCGGTTGTCCCCATATCGCCCCGTTCAGGGTGTTGTTTTTGATCCGCAAGTATTGCCTTGTTGGCAAGCACCAGGGACTGCTCAAGAATATCCGGAGTCGCCAGATCAGATTCCCAATGTGCTTCCAGATACTCACGAATCGTCGCGGTTGCGATGCTACTGGCCTCTTGCCCACCGGCATGACCACCCATGCCATCGGCCACGATAAAAAAGCGCCCTTGAGAGTCTATATGGTATGCGTCTTGATTACTGGAACGCACCAAACCAGGGTCAGTCATCCCAGAAAAGAGTAGCTTGAGCATCGACCCTTGTTTCCTCACTAAAGCCGATCAGCGCGACCCATTTGCAGCATTAGACGCAACAGCGCGAACCCAGCGACTCCTGCCACGAGAAATGCCGCGATTGCTAACCACAAAAATTCGTAGACTAGCAGAATCGTAGCCGATAGTACGAAAGCACCCACCAGCAAAGTGTAGTTAGTCGCCATATTGACGCTACTAACCCGTCGCAGAATTCGATCTGTTTCGATTGAGCGAACTCGGACACGCACATCACCGCGCTCCAGCTTGTCCAAAGTATCCTCTAACCGACGAGGTAGGCCAAATGCCGTCGATCCCACTTGAGCAGCTTGTCGGCCAATTTCGCCAAAGAGAGTTTCAGTTGAGTTAGAAAGATCGTTATTACTCATAAGCTTGGTGGCGAATGGTTTAGCCGCTTCCATAAAGTTAAATTCCGGATCCAGACCTTTGCCCACGCCTTCTAAAGTAGAAAAGGCTCGCATCACAAAAGTAAATGTTGCTGGGAACCGAAATGGCTGGTCGTAAGCAATCTCATACAGATCGTCGCTAATCTCAGCAACTGACTGCTCTTCAAAGGGCTTGTCCATCAGATTGTCCAAAATATATTGGACAGAGCGGCGGACTGGCCCCATATCTTCAGCTTCTTGGAGGGCACCCAGATCGACTAGAGAAGATACGACCAAATTGGCATCTCGCTGAGCGATTCCTATGAACGTTATCATAAGACGCTCACGGGTCACAGGCTTAACTTGGCCCATCATCCCGAAATCATAAAAAATCAATGCGCCTTCGGGACTGACCGCGATATTACCAGGGTGTGGATCCGCGTGAAAGAAGCCATCATCTAAAAGTTGATGAAGATAGGCTTTTGCGCCCAAATGAGCCAGTTCTTTACGGTCTAAGCCCGCTGCTTCCAGGGCATCATAATGGCTAATCTTGATGCCGGGCATATACTCCAGCGTGAGGACCCGGGGGGTCGCATAACGCCAATACACTCGAGGAACTCGAGTCCAGTCATGTTTGCGGAAATTCCGTCGAAAGGTATCGGCATTGCGGCCTTCGTTCAAGTAGTCAATCTCTTCCCACAAAATGCGACAGCACTCTTCATAGATGCCGATCCAATCCCGGCCTTTGCCCCAGTAAGGATGGTTTTGAAAGTAAACGGCAATGCCGCGCAAAATCGCTAGGTCAATCTTGAAGAGGCGCTTAAGCCCTGGACGTTGGACTTTAACAACAACTTCATCACCTGAATGAAGCTGAGCGCGATGGACTTGGCCCAGACTAGCGGCAGCCAGCGGGATCGGATCAAAGCTTTTGAACAGCTCCGGCACTGACTTGCCAAAGTCAGCTTGGATAATTTCCTCGACCTGCTCGTAACTAAAAGCGGGCACTCGATCTTGCAGCTTTGACAGCTCTTCCACATATTCCGTCGGAAAGAGATCGGCACGGGTAGAGAAAAGCTGCCCAAGCTTGATGAACGTCGGTCCTAGTTCTAAAAACGTTTCACGGATCCAGATGGCTTGCTTGCGTCGGCGAGCCGCCATTTTTTCCGGGGTCATGTCCCCCTGATAACTCCAGGGACGCTTGTGCAGCCAACGAGCCCCCAAAAACCGAAAGACAAACGACCATATGTCAATGGAGCGCTTAGTGCGAGAGTAGCGTTTGCGATTCCACTTGTAAGCTTTCTGGCGCTGCTGAGTCAACATCGGCTGACTCGAGGTCGGTTTGACGCTAGTGATCGGCAAAGCAGTTGGCTTCATCAGATTCGTCGCAGCGCTCGATGAAGCAAAATCATGAGGAACATCACGCATCGCAATGCGATCACTCTGAGCGTCAACTCCGGAACCATTACTGCTGGTAGCGTGGCTCGCTTCCGCTTCAGGAATCACCCCTTCTATGTCGGATTGTGAATCATCAGAAGCACTAACTTTTCCTGAATCAGATTCAGGAAAAGCTGGCAGAGTGGTTTCAGAATCGTAAGCAGCAGACACTCAAACTCCCAAATACGCTTTAAGGGGAACAACACACATCAATTCTCAGCTATCCAGCAGTCACGCAAGATTAGTTCAAGGATGCCCGGTATTGCTGAAGACTAGAACGGACTTGGGCAATCTCGGCTCGCAGATTATCGATCGTTGCCTGCAAATCTTGAGTACTGCTGGCACCTGATGTTGAGCCGACGCCACCACCTTCAGCCTCTTGTGAAACTGACGCCTCCTGTTGCTGTACACGGGCCATCACATCTTCAGTGAAGTTGCGCAGATTTTCTCTCTGCTCAGCGTCAAAGCGACCCACATTACTCAGAGTTTCGGTCATCGCTTGTTCAGCTTGTTCGGCAATTGCTGCAGCCAGCGCACGACCCACAAAGAAAGCATGGACAACGGGGCTACTCATAATGTCACACTTTGTTACACCTTTGCTTAGATTATAACGTTCCTGCTCAAAAGTCCTCCATCTCCCCACCGAGTCTCCAATGAGTAGTCGCTACATCAAACAAATTGCAGAGTTAGCTTTCAGTGGCGGCTTCCGGAGCGGGAACGGCTTTGGGAATTGCCATCGACGATGGGGAAGGAGAAGCTTCTATCGGTGTCGGCACTTCTAGTGGGCTCGCTTCGGGCGCGTCAATGGCTTCTGGCACCTCTAGGGCTTCTAACCCAGCGGGTTCAACTGGCGGTGCCTCTAAGGACTCGGTCGAGCGATTATTGGTGAATGTGGGGCGACCAGTAGTAGCGTCTCTTGGCTGGGTCAGAGGCGTCGTTGATGCAGGGCTAGATGAGTTAACACCATTCAGGTCAGAGGGCGCATCAAAACTATCCGACGTATCGACCACACTCGAATTTATCGGCTCATTGGAGAAAGTACTGTTTCGGTTAGGCGTTGGCGATTCATACCAGCGATCGCGACGGAGGGGAGCGCTGCTGCGAGGCACATAAGGAGTGTTAAAGTCCGCTTCCGGTGAATCTCCCGACCAGTTCGCCTGGGCGGGAAAAGATTGTTTGGGATCGAGCTTAATTGCGCCCGGCATTGACTGAGTGTTGAGCCGCCAGTGCGCCCCCAAACTACCACCCGCCAGGGCTGCTAACACCGCCGTGGCCGCTAACGAAGGCAACAGCCACGAGCCTTGTTTTGCAGGAGTAGAAGGTTTAGCTGCTGGCATAGCTTTTTTGGGGTGGATCGATGATGAAGGCAAAGATTGACTCGGGGTGGTCACGGGCACCAGAGTGGCAGCATCAGGTAATTGTTGCAGCCACTGAGACACCGTCATCGGCGAGGTATCTTGCTCAGGTGATACTAGCGCTTGCTCGATCGCCGTAGCAATTATCGGGCTCACGTTAGGACAGAGCGCTTTTAATTGCGTCTTAGCCGTCGGGCTGTCTGCGGCTGGGGGCCAAGCCAGGGTTTGTCCGGTTAAAAAGCTAAACAACAGTTGCGCCAAGGCCTGAACGGATGTGTCAGGGGTTGTATCCGGCGCAGCAAAGTTCTGTAAGTAGGCATGGGGCAAACCCGTCAAAGTCACCGTAGCCGAATCCTGTGAGAGCCAAACTCGATTAGGAGATAGGTCGAGGCCTGTGAGGCCCTGACGTTTGAGCCAAGCAAGATGATCAGCAAGCTGGCGAATAGTCGCCAGGGCTTGACGGGTTGACAAGGGTGATTGGTTCTGGCGAACGGTTGACCAAGGTAAACCAACCGATGTGCTCATAGCCAAGCACAAAATCTGGTCATCACCGTGAAACAGCTGCAAGGGGTTTGGTAAAGGTGACTGGGGCGAAAAGGCAATGCCTTCTAGACGAGCAATCAGAGTCGTGAGATCGTCATGGGGCAAGTTCCCAATGGGAAAAACTTGAATAAAGACAGGCAGACCCACCACCACATGGGTACCCCAGTAGAGATCGCCATTCGGTGAGGTTTCT
>CAZFWL010000163.1:0-6581 GCA_964522775.1 uncultured Halomicronema sp. | reverse complement strand
CAATGGGGCGAAATTACGCTCCGTCGACTCGTCGAAATGGCGGGCATGGTGGAGTATTGCGACTTTTTGCAGCAAACCTCGACAGACACTGACAGCGGTCGGTTGCGACCGGATATGGTGATCAAATTGCCCAACCAGCGCCACATTATTGTGGATTCCAAAGCACCGTTGCAGGCCTATCTGGAAGCATTGGAGGCCACTGATGGGGAAGCCAAGCGCGATCGTCTGCAACACCACGCCCGCCAAATCCGCACCCACCTGACCCAACTCGGCAGCAAAAGCTATTGGGACCAGTTTCAAACGGTGCCGGAATTTGTGGTGCTCTTTTTACCGGGAGAAACCTTCTTCAGTGCCGCTCTCGAACAAGATCCCGGGCTCATCGAATTTGGCGTCGATCAGCGCGTCATTCTGGCGACCCCCACCACCCTGATTGCCCTGCTCAAAGCCGTCGCCTATGGTTGGCGGCAGGAAAAGCTCGCCGAAAACGCTCAGCAAATCAGCAATCTGGGCAAGGAAATGTACGATCGCACCCAGACTCTCATCAGCCACACGGCCAAACTGCGTCGCGGTCTGGACAGCAGCGTTGACGCCTTTAACAAAGTCGTCGGTTCTCTCGAGTCGCGAGTCTTGGTCACGGCCCGCAAATTCAAAGACCTCGGCGCAGCGGCTGGCGACGAACTGGAATCAGTGGAGAGCTTGGATAAGCTGCCGCGATCGTTCTCCAGCGCAATTCCCAAGCCATCTCTAGAAGACAGCTAACCCACGCTTCCAGAAGCACAGGAAGGGTTGCTACACTCAGAGGCTCATCCTAGGGAAGGTTCGCGGCAACTTTGATGCTCAGGTCGGCATTGGCATCGCCAGGAACATCGCGCATTTGCCCGTACACCAACCGTTTATGAAGCCTCTACCGCCTAGCGATCGCCCACACTTCATCCTGCTCTTTCTGGATGGCGTAGGTTTAGGCGATCACTCCGCCGATAATCCCCTCACCGACCCAGACCACACGCCCTTTCTCAGTCAGTTACTGGGTAGCCCGCTGGTGAGCGGGCTTTCTATGCGCCAACCGAATTTGCTCGCCCAACCCATTGATGCCCGATTAGGAATTCCCGGCTTGCCCCAGAGCGCAACAGGGCAGACGACCCTTTACACGGGCATCAATGCGGCCCAATTTCGAGGGCATCATCAATCCGGGTTTGCCAACGGCTCTCTGCGCCAGCTCATCGAAGCGTACAGCCTATTCCGTCAGGTCATGAAAAGTGGCGGTACCGCCACCCTGGCGAATCTCTATTCCCCCGCTTACTTCGAAGCGATCGCCCAGCGCCGCCTTCGCTACGCCGTGGGAACCCTCGTGAACCTCACAGCCCAATTGCCCTTTCGCATGCAAAGCGAATACGAACAGGGCCGCGCCATCTTTTGGGACATCACTGGAGAATTAGCCCGACATCGGGGCGTTGCCGCCCCACCCATTACGCCCCGCGAAGCAGGAAAACGATTAGCCCAACTAGGCGCGCATCATACATTTACGCTGTTCGAATGCTTTTTGACCGATTATGCTGGCCATAGGCAAAACTGGGCAGAGGCGATCGCGGTCTTAAAACGGATTGATCAGTTTGTGGAAAACGTTGTGGAAAACCTTGCCGCCAACGTCACCCTCATCATCACGAGCGATCACGGCAACATCGAAAATCTCTCAACTAAAAGACACACCCTAAATCCAGTTCCACTGATTGCAGTGGGCCCTCATGCCCAGCATTTCTACTCAGTCAAAGATCTGACTGACATCGCAACAGTGATCATGACGTCCCTGAAATCTGGGAAAAGAACACAAATGCCCTAAGTATTTAGATATCTGTTGAGAAACATCAGCTCAGCTTTATAAGGCTCATCAGAACTCAGCATTTCAGAGAACTGAAAGCAGCAAATCTGAAATACTGAGCAGAACATCATGCCCACCAAGTGCGCCATTACGCTGCGGCATCAAACAAAGTATCTAAATAGATTCGAGAAGTCGCTCGATCGCGCCGACCATTCTGCAATAAAAAGAGAGAAATCGCCGCAGAAAATACTCGATCTTGATCCCAGTCTGGATGTTTTTCTAGGAAAACAGCCAAACAATCATGTAAATCTTCAGGGATTTCGGAGATCATACTAATTCTTTGATGCATTTTATATTCCTAATTATTCAAGAAGTTTTTAATTCAAAAGAGCGAGAATCAAGCAGAAAAAAATCCCTCAGTAGCGTTCGTCTACTGAGACTAACCTGCGCTGTAGATGTCCTAAAAGGATTTCAAAAAGGGCTGCCAACAGCTTTCATCAGCATTTCTTCAGGCAGCAACAATCGACACAATTAAACTTCGAACCTAAACCATCAAACCCCGTCTAATCAGAGGGGCAATACTCAGCTTTGTAAGCTAGTCGCTACATTGTGCGTCAAGGGGGGGGAGAGGTGTCAATAAAGCATTTGTACTGCAGGTATTTTCTTTTCTTTTAAGATTTACCAAGTCAAGCGGCTTTGATCGATTTTTTTTGAAGTTTTCAGATTATTTCAGTCGATCCCCGGGTGTATAAGACTGTGGAAAACTCGTGGAGATCATAGGGGCAAGTGAGCCCAATCTCAGGAACCTTGATGAGGCGATGTGGAAAACTCATTGAATCTGGGGAAAAGCAGGTTAAGCCTGTGGAAATTAGACTTTCTCTGAAATCCGAGCCAGCTTTTTTTGAGCTCAGCGATAAATAAAAGTGCAAATGAGAACTTTTGTAAACAGACTGTCATGCCTGTGAATATGAGTAGTTGCCGACGGATCCAAATCGGAGGCTACAAGGCGAGTTGAGCCAATCCAAGGTATTGAATTTTTTGAGGGGTAACTTCAAATCGACAGGGCAAAATTTCTAATCCAGCGGCCTGGGACTGCCGCAGCAGTTGGCCATATTTGGGGTCGGCATCATCGCCCGGGGCGAATTCTGTGCAGTCACCACGATTAATGAAATACAACATGACCGATCGCGCGTTGGGCAACAGCTGGGTCATTTCTCGCAAATGCTTTTGGCCGCGAGTCGTGACGGTATCGGGAAAAAGGGCCAGGGTCTGTTTCGCCCAAGTCGTATTTTTGACCTCAATATAAATAGGGCGATCGCCGTCGACTTCCAACAGAAAATCAATGCGACTTTTGCCATCGCTGCCATATTTCACTTCTGGTCGCACCTTGCTGTAGTCACCTAACTCCGGAAATAAATGTGCTTCTAAAGCCGACTTGATTACCCGGTTCGGCAGCGCTGTGTTAGTCCCCACCCAAGTTGGTACGGTGTCAGCAACCTCTGACAGTTCCCAGGTGTAAGCCAGCTTGCGTTTTGGGTTATCGCTGTGGGAAACCATGACCCTTCCCCCAAGGTGGCAAACCCCAGTCATCGGGCCGGTATTCGGGCAATGCGCGGTAATCACCTCGCCACTGTCGAGCTCAATATCCGCTAGAAACCGCTTGTAGCGCTTGAGCAATTTACCGGGATAAAGCGGCGGAAGGGTATAAGACCAGTCTTGTGCCATCAAAGTCACTCTGCTAACATCTCGTTGCATTTGTGCGAGTGAATACTCTCTCTGCAGGAAGATTCGGACGATTGATGCTTTAGGTTATTTTGCTGAGCATCAGGCTGCTTTTGTTGTACAAATCTTGACTCTAAAGGGTTATATCGTGAACAAAGCTTACGCTTACGCATGTCATTTAGGGGATTTTATTACCGGTACTTTCGTACCTCCCCATCGGCGGGTTTTGGTCAATGGTTTCTGGCGCAGCGGCACGACTTGGGTTCAAGAGTCTTTAGAGAATATCTTGCAAGCTCGCAGTGTGTTTGAGCCATTTAACTATCATGGCTCCAGTGTTTACAACTCTTCCAAACAGTTTAGTATCAAGCGATGCCTGCCTGAATTTTCGCCCCCTCGGCAAGATTACAAGTTTGCCAATCTATTTATGCCTTATGCACCTGAGTCACTCACGGCGTTTCCGAAGACTCAGCAGGCCGTCGATATGGCCTTGCGGGGACAGCTCATCATGCGGATGTATGGCGATCGCCGCAAATCCTTGCGCGACTGCCTCTCTTTAACGGTGGTAACCAAATTCACTCGCGCTTCCATGTGCTTGAAAGCGATCGCGCGCGACTTTGAAGTGCCCATCATGCATGTATATCGCGACCCTAGGGCGGTGATTGCATCCATGCTGCAGCTCGACGACGGTAATTTTGCCGAAGGCAGCTTTAACGAATTGTCGCTAGTGGATCAGTTGCTCAAGGTCGGCGATGGTCGCGAGCAATATTTTCGCCGGTGGCAGAGTGATATCGAAGCGATCGACCAAACCGCCCCAGCGGGACGCATTGCCGCGTATTACTGCCTGACTGAGCGCTGTCTAGAGGAGACAATGCCGTTCAATCCTCAACTTAATCAGGTGAAAGTGCGCTATGAGGATTTGGTTCTCTCCCATGGGCAAGCCTTTCGGGATGCGGTGACAGAACTAGGGTTGCAGCCTAGCGATCACACCTTTGATATCGATACACCTTCCACTACCGATTGGAATAATGCTTTGCATCACCGCCGCTCCACCAAGGAACGCTTGCTTAGCTGGCAAAGCAGGCTCTCTGAGAGCGATCGCACTTTAATTGAGGATGTAGTCAAAAACTTCGATATGGAAGAGCGCTTCTGGCAATAGTCGCCAGCAATCTCATTACTGTTATCAAGGAGAGTCTGGAGCCATGGCTCCAGCACTGCTAGCTTAGCCATCAAAAAATAGCTCACGCTACCTGAGTATTTTTTGACGGCTGGCTTTTTTATTTACTCTGGCTGCACGGTCAAGCGGCGAGTGTCGATCACGATGCCGTCTTCTCTTACAATCACAGCGGAAATCCAACGCTGATCAGGCTTATCGGGTGCTGTACCCACTTTGAATAACCCGCCAGCGGCTAATGCTTCCAGGTTGGCTGGACGAGGCGTCAAAAAATCCTCTGAGGTAACGCCTTCATCAAAGGCTAAGCCCAGCAGCAAGCGATCGCCCAGGGGGGTACTGACAATCGCGTCATAGGCAAATTGTTCTCCTGGTGCGACAGTCTCAGGCAGTTGCACGGTGATCTCTGGGGGCATCGCACCAGCAATCAGCTGGTTTTCTTCTGACAAAATTTCTTGGCTCGCGAGCTGACCGTTTTCGTAGCGCTGTTGCGATCTGACATTGGCCGTTAGGGTCATAGCGCGTCCTGCGACGATGCGTGTTCCCTCGACTGTCGTCAGGGTTTCTGCGACTAACGTCGTCCCCTCACGCTCCCAAGCCAACAACTCGACATCATAAGAGAGGTCGTTATGTTGCTCCCAAAACTCACCGAGTGTTGCCTCGTACTGGTCGCGGTCAAACCCATCTGGACCCATAAAGGTCGGACTATGTAACGCCATCAATTGTGTTAGGTCTTGAGCATTGGCCGCAGTTTCGATCGCCGCAATAGCATCAACCAGTTCCGCTGGGGCAGTTTCCGGGGGGGCTGCCTGCACCGGCAAACTCATGCAACCGCCAACGATAGCGCTGGTGCCCGCCACAACCATTAGAATTTTGGAACAGCTCACGATGGACAACTCTCAACTTCGGATTTCCTTCTGCTACTTAACATAGCGCGGAAACTGCGAGTCTCAATCCTCAACGCAGACCAGGCGGATGGAACGCTCAACCGTTAAGGCAACAAGAACCAATGGCCAGTCCCGAACATGCTTCTATTCGTCTAAACGTCCCTGGTGTTGCTGTTGTAGCCTTCTCAGCACGGGAATCTTTGTCAGTTGATCAGGTTGCAGGGTACTCCAATCAAGTCCGGTGGGGCGGGGCCAAGGTGTATGGGTAGCGATCGCCGTTTTTGAGGTCACAATCCAGTCCAAAGGCCAGTCATGGCTTGCCATCGGTAGGCGATTGTCATCCACAATTTGGAGACCATGCACCGTAGTCACAATCGGCGTCTCAGGTTGCACTAGTCCACTCTCACGCAACATCGCCAGTTCTAAATCGGCAAATCCCGCCCCTTTACCGGTACGTCCCCCTCGGAGACTGACTGCCACACAGCCCACCACAACTAAATCGATCGGCTGCATTTCGGCAAAAGCAACTAAGTCTCCGTGCATGAGGGCATCACGCATATTGGCCGCTTGTGCCAAGGCAATGCCTTTGGCTTCTAAAGACTGGCGATGCAAAGCGACAAAGCAGCGCTGTTTGGCCAGTCGCGGCACTGCCATGTACAGCAGCTTGCCAGCTTCTAAAGCGCGTAAGCGCACGGGTTTCTGCGGCGCATCAGGGTTGCATTTCACAACTTGAGCGGTTTGCCAAACGGCTAGTTCAGCTAATCTATCTGCGGCCGCTACGGCATCGACAAAATTAGGAATATGTCCGACCGGATCACGTATCACCGCACCCTGTTTTTTTAATGAGGCCCACACAGTTTGGCGCAACTCGTCTTTGTCGGAGTTTCGCCCCTGCCACTCGGCTGATGGTGAAGAGGTCATCCTGTCACACGATTACGATCAACTTTCATCATGGATGCAGATTAAAATCCAGCCCAGCGATCGCGCT
>CAZFWL010000162.1:0-6618 GCA_964522775.1 uncultured Halomicronema sp. | reverse complement strand
AGTCAGCGTCAGGGTATCGCACACGGCCGCGATCGCCCCCTGCACCGCCGGACTTGCCAGGGTCGGTTCCACAAAATGTTGGGGATGTAGCTTAATGTCGGTGCCGGTCTTGGCCGCGATCGCCTCAACGCGTTGCTTCAATATCCCGATCATGGTTTGCAACGTCTCCAGGGAGAGGTCCCGCATATCAATGGTGAGGTCTACCCGACCGGGCACAATGTTGGCGGCATTGGGCTGCACGTTCAGCAGGCCCACCGTCGCCACGGGGTCGCCGGGCATCTCCTCCGCCACATCATGGACGGCGGCTACCAACAGTGAAGCCGCGTAGAGGGCATCCTTGCGGAGATGCATCGGCGTCGTTCCCGCATGATTGGGCCGCCCCGTAATCGCCACCTGAAAGCGCTGCAAACTGACAATGCCCTGCACCACGCCGATTTGACATGCCTCCGACTCCAGCACGCCCCCCTGTTCCACATGCAGTTCTAGATAAGCGGCGATGTCCTGATCGGTGCGTCGGGCGCTGGTTAGCGCGTCCCAATTGCCGCCCACCCGCTGCAAACAGGATTGAATGGCCTCGCCATCGAGTCGGCGGAAATGCTCTGGATCAGCCAGTTTCGCGGTGCCCGCCATCGCCTTGCTGCCGATCATCTCTCCTTCTTCATCAGTGAAGGCAATCACCTCAATGGGATGCCGCAGCCGCTGCCCGGCTTCCTGCAATATTGCCACGACTTCAATTCCTGCTAAGACGCCCAAAGCGCCGTCATAGCGACCCCCGGCGGGTACGGTGTCAATGTGGGAGCCCGTCGCCAAGGCCGGTAAGTCTGCGGTGCCGTCGTAACGACCGATGAGGTTGCCCGCTGCATCGATAGTGACAGTCATGCCTGCCGCTTCCATCGCTGTCGTCACCCACTGCCGCGCCGCCAGATCTTTGTCACTATAGGCAATCCGTCGCACACCCCCATCCGGCAGTCGGCCAATGGTCGCCAGGGCATCCAATCGCTTCTGCAGGCGATCGCGATTCACCCGGTATAAAGTCGCAGTTCCCATCCCACCCTTTCATCCAGTTCTGTGGTTCTATCCTGACGAGAAACCGCCCCGGTGATTGTCAGCCTTACTACCAACTCAGCGTTCGTCCATATCAACAAAATATGGCCCCAGCCGGGGAAATCGGTCGCATGATGGATGACTGAAGTTAGCAATTTTTCCTAAAACGGCAACGAGTCCACAATAATTACAAAAAAATTAAGCGGTAGACTAAACCTGACTCTTACAGCACCAATTTGTTTAGTGTCAGACATCTAAATTAGTTGGTGTCGGTAGAGTCGCCGCTATTTGGATTAACTGCAAACTAAACTTCTGGATATATATGTCGACTGCATCCCTTTCGCCTGAACAGGTCTATAGCGTTGTTGAAAACCGCCATACCAACCCGTTCGAGGTGCTCGGCTCCCATGTCTTAGGCGTTGCCGACAGCAACGGCAAGGGGAACGGTAAGAGCGCGACCTGGGTGGTGCGAGCCTACTTGCCCGACGCCGAGGCGGCCTGGGTGATTCATCCCCAAGAGCGGCGCGAGTATCCGATGCAGTCGGTTCATCATCCGCACTTCTACGAATGCGAAATGCCCGGTCCCGAAGACCGCAACTATCGCCTCAAAGTGAAAGAAAACGGCCATGAGCGGGTCATGCACGACCCCTATGCGTTCAAGTCCCCTTTGTTGAGCGACTTCGATATTCACCTCTTTACGGAAGGCAACCACCATCTGATCTACGAAAAGATGGGCGCGCACCCGATTGCAGTCGACGGTGTCGCCGGGGTGTATTTTGCCGTCTGGGCACCGAATGCCCGCAATATTTCCGTGGTGGGTGACTTCAATAACTGGGATGGCCGCCGTAACCAAATGCGCCGACTCAACGGTGGCGTTTGGGACCTCTTCATTCCTGAACTTGAGGTGGGGACCCTATACAAATACGAAATTAAAAATCCTGAAGGGCACTTGTACTTGAAGTCTGATCCCTATGGCTTCCATCAGCAGGTGCGCCCGGAAACGGCCTCTATCGTGGCGGACCTCAGCTATGACTGGCAAGACCAGGGGTGGATGGAACAACGCCGCCAGCAAGATCCGCAGGAACAGCCGATTTCCGTCTACGAAGTGCACTTAGGTTCCTGGCTCCATGACAGCGCGGATAACCTGCCTGCAGATGGCAATCCCTCGGTGAGCATGGAGCAAAAGCCGGGGGCGCGGTTTTTGACCTATCGGGAGCTAGCTGGCAAGCTCATTCCCTACGTTAAGGAGATGGGCTACACCCACATTGAAGTGTTGCCCATTGCTGAGCACCCCTATGACGGTTCCTGGGGCTATCAGGTGGCCGGACACTTTGCGGCGACCTCTCGCTTTGGCAGCCCCCAAGACTTTATGTACTTTGTGGATCAGTGTCATGCCCAGGGCATTGGGGTGATTGTGGACTGGGTGCCAGGGCACTTTCCCAAAGATAGTCACGGGTTGGCCTACTTTGACGGCAGCCATTTATATGAGCATGCCGATCCGCGCAAAGGCGAGCACAAAGAGTGGGGCACCCTCATCTTCAACTACGCACGCCATGAAGTCAGAAACTTCTTGGTTTCGAATGCACTGTTTTGGTTTGACAAGTACCACATCGACGGCATTCGAGTCGATGCGGTCGCTTCCATGCTGTACCTCGACTACGATCGCGAAGATGGCGAATGGGTCGCGAATGAGTACGGCGGCAACGAAAACTTGGAAGCCGTTGACTTTTTGAAGCAGTTGAATTTCTTGCTATTTGGCTACTATCCCGGCGTGCTTTCTATTGCGGAAGAATCAACTTCCTGGCCAAATGTGTCCCGTCCCACCTACGTCGGCGGCTTGGGTTTCAACTTCAAGTGGAACATGGGCTGGATGCACGACATGCTCCACTATTTCCACGAAGATCCCATTCATCGGCGGTATCACCACAACAACGTCACCTTCTCCCTGTGGTACGCCTTTAGCGAAAACTTTATGCTGGCGCTGTCCCACGATGAGGTGGTGCATGGCAAGGGCAACCTGTTCCAAAAGATGCCTGGGGACGATTGGCAAAAGTTTGCGAATTTGCGATCGCTCTTTGCCTACATGTTCACCCACCCCGGCAAAAAGACCCTGTTCATGGGCATGGAGTTTGGCCAGACGACGGAATGGAACGCCTGGCTCGATTTAGACTGGGGCTTACTCGAGCAAGCGCCCCATCAAAACCTCAAGTCGCTCGTGGCCGATCTCAATGCCTTGTACAAGCAAGAACCGGCGCTGTACACAGACGACTTTTCGACCAACGGTTTCGACTGGATCGAGTGTAATGATGCCGATCATAGTGTGGTTACTTTTATTCGGCGGGACAAGCACTCTGACGAATTCATCGTGACCGTGTGCAACTTCACCCCGCAACCCCTGCACGACTATTGGGTGGGCGTGCCCCAGTCAGGTTACTATCGCGAACTCTTGAATACCGATGATCTCAAGTATGGCGGCAGTGGCGTCACCCATGGCGACGGCCAACACAGTTGCGATTGGCATCATCCCCGCTGGCCCCATGCGCTGGTGCTCACGTTACCGCCTCTAGGCGTCGCCATTTTCAAGCTCGATGAGTAGCGTTCATCATCGTTGCTGCCCGACATGACGAGTATGTGTTTAGCCTCAAGCTACTATTGATCCCCCTCAATCCCCTTAAAAAGGGGGACTTTGAGCCGAAATATTCAGAGCCCCCTTGATAAACGGGGCGGCGACAGCGGGGGATCTCAAGCCCCGCCAAACGGATACCAGGACTGGCATCGCAGGCGGCCCCAAAATCCCCAGTTCTGTTGTTATTTTTCTACGAAGGAAGGAAGCTGTATGGTCGTGACGACAGGCCGAGTTCAACGGTTAGAAAAAGAAACCCAGGCGTTAGTCGATTGGGCCGAGGCCGTACAGCACTCGGACGAAACGCTTTACCACAAGGCGCAACTGCTGGCGACTCGGCTAGGTGCGCACTACCGCGCTGATGGCCTGACGGAGATCGGCTTCTGGGCGCCAGAGTTGGGGGCTGACATGGTGCAGCCCAAAAACATTTACCTGGAAGTGTATACCCCGAAGAAAGCGATCGCCCCGACCAAGGCAACTCAGAAGACCGTCTTTCGCCGCGATTACGTCGAGCTCGTGAAAGACGGGGAGTACTTTTGGGGGGTGCTGTCGGGGATGAAAGCGGGCACTAGGGACGAGATGGGCTCGTTTTATTGGCTGCGCTATCTCGATATGAATACGGACGAAGTGCGGGTAATTGGGGATTGCCTTGCCTATTCCCTGCCCTACGGCGTTTACGCTCCAGCAGAACTGTACGACCTGGAGCGGTTGCAGCTAGATCGCGCCGATTTAGATTATTTCGCCCAGGGCGATGCTGATGAGAGTGGTGTGATTCGCGTTCATCCCCCGACCAATATCTTGCAACTGCACGTCAACACCGCGTCACCCAACGGTTATCTCAGCGGGTTGACACAGGTCTATCAAGCGATCGCCACCAAGCTCAAAAATCAGGAAGCCCTGACTCCCGCCGAGCAAAACTTCATTGGCTATGACTCGGTGCAACTGCTCCCCATCGAGCCGACAGTGGAATATCGCGATGAACACGAACTCGGTCATGGATTCTTCATCATCAACGAAGACGACATGGGCGAGATGGACCCCGAAACTGCCGAGATTGAGCGGGAAGAGGGGGATGTCAAAGTCACCCTGAAAAAGCCGGACACCCAAAACTGGGGTTACGACATTGTGATTTTTGGCTGCTCTGCCACCAATCCCTCGGTGCTGGAAACTCTCCGTCCCGACGAACTGGTGGAGTTCATCGCAACCCTGCACAACTTCCCCACGGGGCCGATAAAGGTGATTTACGACATCGTTTATGGCCATGCTGACAACCAGGGCATTGACTTGCTCAACGGACGCTTTCTCAAAGGCCCGAACATGTACGGCCAGGATGTGAATCACCAAAATCCCACCGTGCGGGGCATTTTGCTGGAAATGCAGCGCCGCAAAAACAATACCGGCGCCGATGGCATTCGCGTGGATGGCGCTCAGGACTTTAAATTCTTCAATCCCCTGTCTGGGCGGGTTGAGTACGACGACAACTACCTGAGTGATATGGCCGAGGTGCGGCAAGAGATTGGCGGAAGCGTGCGCCGTCCCTTTTCCATCTTTGAAGACGGCCGCCCCTGGCCCGCCGAAGGCTGGGAAGAGATTTCCACCTATCGCGACATCGTGGAATTCAAGCCCGACGCCTTTCAATGGGGGCCGCTAATCTTTGCCCACAACACCCCCAGCATTCGCCAATTTTGGGATACCAAGTGGCGGCGGGTGACCGAACAAATGCAGGTCGGAGCCGACTGGATTACGGGCTGCGGCAACCACGATACGTTGCGGCGCGGCACCCAGGTCGATCCCGATCTCGACATCAACTGGAATCTGGGTGGGGGCTTACCAGCGGTGTTGAATAACGCCTACGACAATCCCGCGATCGCCCTCATGACCTACGGCTTCAGTCCCGGCTTGCCGATGGATTTCATCAACTGCACCATGCACGCGCCCTGGGGCTTTTTACGCAATACGGACGATCGCTACGGCGTCAAAGTGGTCTCCGAAGAAGCCGGGGGCTTTCTCGACTGGCAAGTCATTCCTGAAACCTACAATTGGCCCAATATTTTTCCCCGACTCAAGGCCATGGGCTTCACCAAGCTGGGCGAACTGCGGCAGTTCGTGAAGGGCCTGTATGACGCGATCGAAGACACCGATTACGACCTAGATGAAGTGGCCCATTTGTGTCAGGAATTTATTGTGGCTGATCCGGAGTCGCCAGCGGTTAAAGAAAAGGCCAAAACGCGCAAATCTGCGCAAGCCCTGCAAAAGCTGAACACCCCCGACAAATCAGAGATTTTGACCCAGCTCGATGTCAACAAGCTGAAAGACTTTGCGAAAAATTTCATGGAAGACGCCCATGAGATGTGTAATGTCTGGCTGCAAGAGGATGTGCTTCAGGCTGACCGAGTCGCTTACAATCTGGCGTTGCGGCGCTTCCGCTTAGCGAATCCCTGGCTACACGACAATTTATCGAACCTTGATCGCTTCAACCGCATCCATACCGATGAGCAAACGCTGTTTTACGGTTTGCGGACAGCCCCAGCAACCGCAGGCGGTCAATATCAGGTGGCGATGGTAACCCACATGGGCGGCGATGCCTTAGAGGTGACCTTGGGGGACTGGCTCCAAATTGATTTGTCGGACTGGCAAGTGGCGATCGCTTCCCCCGGTGTTGCTCTCAAGCCAGGTACCGCCGTGCCTACAGCCTTTTCCCTGTCGGATAGCCAAGCCATCTTGCTAGAACGTAACCGTTGACGGGTGCGTAATGATTCAAGAAAAAAGTCAGGTTGATAGCTTTTTTGTGAATTCTTGTCCGTGAGAATTTCGGAAGGAGAGTTGAATCAGCTGGACAGTTTGAATGCTGTTTGACTCTCTCCTTCGTTTCAATGAGCACCCCTTATTTGGCCCGTTTACTGCCCGGAAGGAGTCATTTCACTGGGGTTTTCGGTTCGCTTGGTTGGGCC
>CAZFWL010000161.1:0-6629 GCA_964522775.1 uncultured Halomicronema sp. | reverse complement strand
AAATGGAAGATACCTTCGCCGATCTCCGCAACGATGATTGGTTCCGCGAACTCGTCGGTTTGTAAGGCTGACAGTCTCTGCCAGCACTTCGCGAGGCTTTCCCACGACTGAATTCGCGTTCCATGTTGCTTCTGTTCACCTTTGAGTCTGATGTCGTCACTTGTCCCCCGCCTCTCGGAAACGGAACTGAGCCAGCGCATTTTAGAGATGGCTAAAACCGGCGTCTACCGTGAATCAATCTTCGAAGCCTTTCGCTCGCTCGCCACCAAACGACAGATCCGTCAGGCGATCGCTCAGGCTAAGCAGTTTGGCCTTTATTCTGTGCGTGATCTGCGCGACGACGAACTCGGTACCTATTACCAGGTGGACTTAACTAAGTACGACTCCTTTCAAGCAGCCCTCAAAGCCTCTGTACCCCTGACCGCAAGCGATGATTTGGCCGCGCAAATGTTGGCGGCGACTCAAGCAATCCGCGCCATGGTGGCGATCGCGGGCAGCTGCGCGTTTATTTTGTTCATTTCGGGCGGCTTATGCTTGCTCACAGGTCATCTCCAGAGTGGTCGGCTTGCCTGGGCTAGCGCCGTCAGCGTTGGTGGCATCTGGCTGCTGCAACAGCGTTGGGCCAAAGACTATCGCCGCTAGCCTCACAAATTCTTATGGAGTCTCGGTGATCGCTCACTTGGGCAGACATTATTGCGATGTTCATCGTACGTGACGTCAACCAACTTTTGTCGATAACCACCATTCCCCGAGCTGCTGTATCGAGGCTGACCTTGGAATTTTCAATTCTATTGATTGGGTCATTCAGATGACCAAGTAAGTAATTGTAAATCGCAGTTCTTGATGGGCTGTCAGTTGAGAGATGAATTTGCTTTCCGTAGGAAATCAGCAACTTGCGATCTCGTGGGCATAGAAGGCTGAGCCCCGGCTTTACTCACCGACAGAGCTGCTGTTGCGGATGCCCACACAATAGCCTGTTTGAAGGGCTTGTCTTCAGATAATGCTACTGCGAGTCCACCATTAAAGGCATCGCCAGCGGCAACGGTATCTACTACTGGAACGGTAAAAGCTGGAACCTGAAAGAGGTCTTGAGGCGTGCCGCAGAGAACACCCTGTTCGCCTAGTTTGATGAGGACAGTTTTGGCGCCTTGCTGTTGCAGGTGTGCGATCGCCGTTTCAGCTTCAGCTAAGTTGGTGACTGGCAGTCCTGTTAGTTGGGCGGCTTCCACTTGATTTGGCGTCAGGATATCAATGGCCGGATAGATAGGAGTCAGGTCGAAGTCTGGCACCGGTGCCGGATCAAGCATTAGGGTAATGCCTGCGGCATGGGCCAGTTGAGCGGCTTGCGCCATAGCTGCCGCTGGAATTTCGCATTGCAGGAGCAGTAACTGAGCTGTTGCCAATGAGTGCTCCAAGCTGATGAGGTCTGCCGAATCGACCCGACCGTTGGCTCCCGGCACAATGACAATTTGGTTCTCTCCTGACTCGGCTACGGTGATGGTCGCGATTCCTGTGTGGGTGTCGGCATCAACTTTTACCGCGTCAATATTGACGCCATCCACCGCTAAGGCATGGCGTAACTGATGACCAAAATCATCGGCCCCGACTCGACCAATCATCGTGGTAGTGGCACCCTGACGCGCTGCGGCTACGGCTTGATTAGCCCCCTTGCCGCCGGGAACTGTGGTGAAATCGCTGCCAGTCAGGGTTTCGCCGGGTTGAGGTAAGCGAGGCGATCGCACCACCAAATCCATATTCAAACTGCCGCATACCAGAATCGTCATGGCCGCTAAAAATCGAACGGGTCTTCAGTGATGTCTTCCGGCTCATCTTGATGACCGCTCCATTCTGTCGGCGGGCGATCGCTACTCCAGGCCCACCAGGAAGACTTACACTCACCGCATTGGTAAAATTCCTGCCATTTACGTTTATGCCCCTCGGTGTACACGGGCGATCGGCGATTAATCCACACCGCTTCTGACTCTGAGACGTTGGCCCCGCAGCGAGGACAACCAAACTGATAGGCATGGACTGCAGACTCGGCCCAGCTTGGCGGCACGGGAGAAAAGGGATTCATAAACACCGAAGAGGAACCATTTCCTTATTATGGGTTGGCATTGCTATCTCGCCCACCCAAGGGGGAAATCTCAGCGTATTGCGATGCCTTACAAAGTCCTGGCAAGGATGTTTCGAACTTTCAGAACCCTTGTAGAATCGTGGCGTTAAGCCGAAAAGGATGCGCCGATGCTGAACTTACTGTCGCTAGTGGGGCTTGCGGGTCTGTGCTTTGTGGCCTGGCTAGGATCAGAAGACCGCCGCCGCATTCCTTGGAAGCTGATGGTATGGGGCATAGGCCTCCAACTCGTTTTAGGCTTATTCATTTTTCGGGTGCCGTTTACTCGCGAAATTGTGGTGTGGCTAAGTGGCTTGCTCAATGCGCTAATTGACGCTTCGGAAGAAGGATCGAAATTTTTGTTTGGTCCGATCTTGGTGCCCGATTTGGGAGCTCAAGTCGGGCCACAAGGGGCGGGTCGTTGGTTGGCGCGAGCGCTAACACCACCCTTTACCCCAGTGCCTGGAGATCGCTTGGGGGCCGACAATCTGAGCATGGGCTACATTCTGGCCTTGCGAGCTTTGCCCCAGGTGATTTTCTTTGCCGCTATTTTCAACTTGCTTTACAACTTGGGTTTGATTCAACCCGTGGTGCGGGTTTTTGCCAAGTTTTTCCGCTCGGTGATGAATATCAGTGGCGCGGAGTCTCTAGCTGGGGCCGCCAATATTTTTGTGGGGATTGAATCGGCGATCGCGATTAAGCCGTTTCTGGAACGCATGACCCGCAGTGAATTGTGTGCGATTTTGGCTTCCTGCTTTGGATCAATCGCCTCTACTGTTTTGGGCTTGTATGCCGGATATTTGCGAGGTACCTTTCCGGCGATCGCGGGCCATTTGATGTCTGCTTCAGTGCTCACCATTCCTGCCGCCTTTGTGATGGCCAAGATTTTGGTGCCCGAACAAGAGGTGCCAGAAACTCTGGGGAAAGTACCTGAACTATCTCAGGTCGAAGAAGATCAGAAAAGCCCCATGGATGCGCTGATCTTGGGCGCTTTGGACGGGGTCAAAATGGCCGTCGGTATCGCTGCTTCGTTGATTGCCATCCTGGGCTTGGTGGCCCTCCTGAACTTATGTTTCGCCTCCCTCGCCGGACTGCAAACGAGCAACATCGCCCTGTTGCGACCCATTGGACAAATTTTTAGCGTCATCACTCTCGACAACATTACCGGCGTGCTGTTTTTGCCGCTGACCTTTTTGACGGGAGTTTCGCTCGACTGGAATGAATTGTGGACGTGTTCGGTGCTCATCGGGCAAAGACTGCTCAAAACCGCAATTCCTCCTTACATCGCCCTTGCCGATTTGTCCGCCGAAGGCGCGCTAAGCGATCGCGCGTTAGTGATCGTCAGCTACGTGCTGTGTGGGTTTGCCCACGTGCCCTCCGTTGGTATTTTTGTGGGTGGCCTCGCCGGACTCGTTCCCTCCCGCAGTCACGATATTTCTTCCCTCGGTTGGAAAGCCTTGTGGGCGGGTACCTTGGCAACGCTAATGACGGGCTGCATTGCTGGCGTGTGGTTTTACGATGGCACCGCGGTGCTGGGCCGATAAGCAACCGACTGGAATCTATGGCATGGATTGACGAGGCACTTTTATCGCTGACATGGCGTCATTGGCATCGTATCCATACAACGTTCAGGGGAGTGGGTTCTGATGCGCTCAACACTACGCAGCGTCTGGCACTGCTGCCAGCAACCGTGGCCTTGGTTGGCCGGTCTGGGGATAGCGGCTGGATTCGCGATCGCTCCAGCGCCTAAACCTATGGTGGTGGCTGCTGACATCGAATCCGCGGCCGATTCTGAACCAATTGCCGACAGTGACGAACACTTTCTCTGGCAAATCGAGACGCCTAACAATACGGTTTATTTACTTGGTTCCATTCACTTTTTAGAGGCTGATAGCTATCCGCTGCCCGCAGCGATGCAGGCTGCCTTCCAAGACGCGGAGAATTTAGTGTTAGAAGCAGATGTCGGTCCCGGCACCGAAGCTGAAGTTGCCGCTTTACTACTATCTGCGGCTCAGCCGGAAGCGGGTGAAGCTTTGGCCGAAGTTCTGGATGTGGAAACTTATGGTTTTGCGGCTCAAAAAGTGCAAGAGCTGGGGCTACCGATGCAGATGTTTGAGCAGTTTGAGCCCTGGTTTTTAGCCATTTCGTTGACTTCTTTGGAACTGCTGTCCCTCGGTTTTACACCTGAATATGGCGTCGATCAACATTTCTATGAGCAAGCCCAGGCCAATGACAAACCCATCTTGTTTTTAGAAACCGTTGAACAACAATTTGACTTATTTGAGCAGCTTTCAATTGAAGAGCAGCGATTGTTCACTGAGCAAACTCTGGCAGAACTGGATCTATTTGAAGATGCCTTTAACGACATCGTGAGTGCCTGGGAGACCGGCGACAGCGATCGCATGGCAGGAATTCTGCTAGAGGGCTTTGAAGACTATCCCGAAATGCAGACGATTTTTCTCAGCGATCGCAACCAGGATTGGGCCGCCCAAATTTTGCCCTGGCTCGAAGCGGATGAAGATTACTTGATTGTCGTGGGGGCGCTGCACCTCGTCGGCCCCGATAATGTGCTTGAGCTGTTGGCGGCGGAAGGTTACGAAGCCGAGCAACTCTGAGCCTAGCTTAGCGGTTATGACGGGCTCAGGCAGTCCAACTGGAAATCGCGCTATCGATGTCTGCCTTGCTTGGGGATGATGCGGTTTGGGGTTTCTATTCCTGCGCAGTTGGGCGATCTCATCTGGTCTGCGGGTGGCCAGTGTCTAAACTAGGATAACGATATGGTTTGAGGCGTTTGTCATGGCTGATGGTGAACCAATACAAATTCGACAGAGTCAACTACACCAAAAATTGGTCATTGACTTAGAAACGACAGAGGAACTCGGCAAGTTGTCGCAGTTTTTGATCGATGTCAAACATCATCAAGTCGAAGGCTTTGTGTGTAAAAAAGGGCTGTTGAGTTTTGAGACAGTGCCCATTATGTGGGTACAGGTTGATTCGGTGGGCCAAGACTGCATTTTGGTGCGCCGCAGTGGAGCCACTATTTCGGAGCGCTTAGATACTGCGATCGCCCTCGATCACCAAAGCATTTGGTCGGATGCAGGTAGCGAAGTCGGTCAATTAGTGGACTACTGCCTTGATTTGTCGACCGGAGCCATTACTCAGTATCTGTTCACGGCGCCTGGTTGGCAGGGGCTAACGGACGGGGTGTACACCTTTGCCCCATCAGCAGTAGTCAGTGCGGGTAAAAAGCGCATGATGGTGCAACAGGCTGCCCTTCAACAGGCAGAGCAATTTATTCCCGGTGTACAAGATCGGGTGCAACAGGCCTGGCAACAAGACGTGAACCGCACGCGCCAAGACATGCAAGGCGCGATTGACGGTACGCGCGAAGTGGCGGAGCAAGCGCAGAAACAAGCCCAAAAGCTGACTGAACAGGCCCGGAGCCAGTTTGGCCAAGTGTTTGGACAGGTGAAAAAACGCAGTAAAGGCTGGCGATCACAAGTGAACGATCGCTTTGCCGATGCGGCTTCTAGCTTCGATAAGGTGCGGCGACCGGGGTCACCCCAGGTCCCAGGCAATACCATCGACGTGGATTCCGAAGAAATTTGGCCTGAGGAAGACGACACTGCCGGACAGCCCTAGTCAGCAAACAGCTCTGGCTATGTGGCATTGGCCGGACTTGCGCTATTCGGTCTACGCTGAACGGGACGTGATGGAGGGCGAAGTCGTGCCCTGATGTCCGCGTAACCGCAGGGCGCGCTGATAGTCGGATAATGCGCCTT
This sequence comes from uncultured Halomicronema sp., assembly GCA_964522775.1. Classification (GTDB taxonomy): domain Bacteria; phylum Cyanobacteriota; class Cyanobacteriia; order Phormidesmidales; family Phormidesmidaceae; genus Halomicronema. The sequence goes on along the minus strand of CAZFWL010000161.1, from coordinate 734 downwards.
CGGCATCATCGGTCGCAGCGCGGGCCTGGGCTCGGCTGATGTAGGCGTCAGTTAAATTCGGATCTAGCTGTAGTGCCCGGGTGAAATCTTGCAGGGCGGTTTTGGCATTACCCAACTCGTAGTAAGCGTTGCCGCGATTATTGTAGGCTTCTGCATACTCCGCATCTTGTTGAATTGCCTGATCAAAATCTTGAATTGCCGACTCATATTGGCCAGCTTGTAACCGCAATAGCCCGCGCTCATTATAGGGTCGGGCTTTTTGCGGCTCGATGGAAAGGGCTTTGGTATAGTCCGCGATCGCACCTTTGGGGTCGCCTAGCTCGGCCCTGAGCTTTCCGCGGCTATGGTAAATATCGGCGAGTTGGGTCGTCGAGGCAGAGGTTTTTTCGTAAGTTTGGGTCATCCCTGAGGCGGTGCCATGGGGATCGACTGATGCTGCGGGCGTCGGTGCCGCGGGTGCAGCATTCGAAAGCTCAGCTGTAAGTTGCATGACTTGCTGGTAGTCATTCACCGCCCCCTCTGTATCGCCTAGTTTATGGCGCAACAGGCCGCGATTGCCATAGGCTTCCACAAACTGGGGATTGAGCTCGATCGCCTGATTCATATCCGCGATCGCCTGATACAGATTCCCCAGATGCATGTGAGCTAAACCACGACTGTGCAAGGCATCTGCTAGTGACGGTTTGTACGCTAGGGCTTGGTTAAAGTCAGAGATCGCTTGATGATAATCCTCT
>CAZFWL010000160.1:0-6635 GCA_964522775.1 uncultured Halomicronema sp. | reverse complement strand
CGACGCAAGGGGAATATCTCAAAACGGACACCGTCAACATCGATATCCAGGTGGGGCACGGCCCTGGGGCAGGCATTGCCTGGGGCTGCGATTTTAGCTACGACTATGTCCGCATCAACGCCGAATACACGACCTAGCCCCAGGCTGCTTGTCCTCAAGTCAGGAATCCAACAAAAATCATCAAATTCGGTCGTCGCCATTATTGATGTCGATGACGCCTCCCTGCACACCCAAAATTTACGCTTTTAGGCCATGTGTAAAGTCTGGATAAACTCTCCCTCCTTTTCCGGAGGAAAGGTTGTTAGCCACGGTTATTGGAATGGTAGATGCACCCTGATTCCAAAGTCCTGCGGCCTCGGTCGCGGGACTTTTTTTTGCCCACTGAAGCTGCAAACGATTGACATTCCCCGTCAACATCAGGCTTTTCACCACCTCGGGGCTTTAGCGCAGGTTGTTCAAGCCAAAGCGTTTAGATTGCAGCCGATCAAGCAGTCGCGTGGGGAGCCAGCGCTTGAGTAGCGGCAATTGCAGACTTTTTTTGCCGATCCAGATTTCTGGTGGAATCGTCGGCTGATTGATGCGCTTGACGAGCTGTTGGGCAAACGCTGGGCTCGATGTCGCATTTTGCTGCGATAAGGTGGCTCGCATCTGGATTTTGTCGGCGATGGGTGCGTACCAGGAGTTCTCAGCCATTGTGGACGGCAACGGTAATTGGGCATTTTGGCCAAAGTCTGAGGCGATCGCGCCGGGATGGACGGTCACGACCTGAATGCCAAAGGGGGCCAGTTCCATTCTCATGGCTTCTGACAGGGCGCGCAGCGCTGCCTTTGACCCGGCATACGCCCCGGCAAAGGGGGTTGTGAATACGCTGGAGACACTGGCAACATTCAAAATCAAGCCGCTGCCTTGGGCTTTCATCAGGGGAGCGATCGCCTGCACCAACTGAATCGGGGCCGCTACATTGGTCGCAAATTGGGTCGCGATCACGTCTGAAGGCAAATCCATCAACGGCCCAAATAGGCCATAACCGGCATTGTTCACCAACACATCGGGTTTCAAGTCCGCTTGCTGCAACGTCTCAACCAGTTGCGCAATCTGATCAGGTTCGGTGACATCGAGCGGATAAGTGTGCATGCCCAGCGCTTTCAGATCCGCAATGGTGTCTAGGCGGCGAGCCGTGGCGATGACGACATCCCCCTGACGGTGAAATTCTTCACAGAGTGATCGCCCAATCCCCGATGAGCAACCTGAAATTAACACCCGGCGTTGGCTCACGTTTGCCTCTCAAAAAATATTGCTTACCATCCTGCCTGGTGCTGCCAATCTTGCCAAGTCACTCCGCTCCGCCACCGGCCCCATACAATCCGTAACCACCAATTCCCCTGGCTCGAATTTCAGCGAGAGCGGTAGAGTAGGGAGCACGGTTTTGGACATTGTGAGGGCAAGCAGTGAGGATGGCTCATCACGGTAGTGCCGGGCGGGGAGTAGTAGCCGCTGGGCATCCACTAACGGCGGCAGCAGGAGCAGAGATCTTGCGGCAGGGCGGCAACGCGTTTGATGCCGCGATCGCTGCGGTGATGACGGCCTGGGTCACGGAATCGGTGCTGACATCGGCCGGGGGCGGAGGCTTTTTGTTAGCGCACACCCACGATGGCCATAACTGCCTGTTCGATTTTTTCAGCCAAACCCCTCAAAGCAACCGCCTATCGCAGCCACCGGACTTTTATCCAATCACCGCCAATTTTGGGGATACCGTCCAAGAGTTTCACATTGGGTTGGGGGCCATCGCGGTACCGGGGGCGATCGCGGGGCTGCTGCACGTCCATGAACGACTCGGCAAGTTACCCTTAGCCGCGATCGCTGAGCCCGCCATTCACCATGCTCAGAAGGGGGTGACGGTCAACCCATTTTTGGCCTACGTGTATGAATTGCTAGAGCCCATCTTGACGGCCACAGAAGCGGCCAAGGCGATGTACACCCAAGGAGGCCAACTGTTGAAAGCGGGCGATACCCTCGCCATGCCGGACTACGCCCACACACTCAAGTTGATGGTAGAGCAAGGGGCGGCGGTCTTTTATGAGGGGGCGATCGCTCAGCAAATTGCTCGCGACTGCAGTGCAGCGGGGGGCTATCTCACCCTGGCCGATTTTCAAAACTACCGCGTGATCGAACGGCACCCCCTGAGCTTGTCTTACCGAAATACGACTTTTTTGACGAATCCACCGCCGAGCTCTGGGGGCACGCTAATTGGCTTTGCCCTCAAGCTATTGGAAACACTGGACTGGGCACAGACATCCCACGGCAGCGATCGCCATTTGGCTGGTTTGAGTCAGGTCATGGCCTTAACCAACGCGGCGCGGCGGGATGGCTTTGATCGTCGCTTGTATGACCCGGACGTGGCATCGGCGTTTCTTCAGCAGTCACATTTGCAGGCCTACCAAGCGGCACTGACAGACCGCGTGAATCGCCTGGGCAGCACCACCCACGTCAGCGTCATTGATGGGGACGGGAATGCCGCTAGCGTCACGACTTCCAATGGCGAAGGCTCCTCTTACGTGGTGCCGCAAACGGGCATGATGCTCAACAACATGCTGGGAGAAGAAGACCTGCATCCCCACGGATTTCACCAGTGGACCGAAAATCAGCGGATTTCGTCGATGATGGCCCCGACCATGATTCTGCAAGACGGCAAGCCGGAACTCGTCTTGGGTTCCGGGGGCTCGAATCGCATTCGCACCGCCATTTTGCAGGTAATTGCCAATGTGGTGGATTTTGGGATGCCGCTGCAGCAGGCGATCGCCGCCCCTCGCATCCACTGGGAACGCGGCACCTTGCATTTGGAACCGGAGGAGAGCCTGCCCCTCGACACGCTGAATAACCTACCGGACACCACCACTGTGATCCCTTGGCAGCAGCAGAATATGTATTTCGGCGGCGTTCACGCAGTCGGGATTGATGCTCAAGGCAACTTTCACGGGGCGGGGGATGACCGGCGGGGCGGCGCCGTGGCGTTTGCCTAAGTTCACATCATGGAACTTGCTCGGGTTCAGTTTCCCCTGACTCCGACTCGGGCGCATCAGTCGCTTCCAACTCCAGGTCAGGCTCCTTCGTCGCCAGCCGGGCGACCCGCTGCTGAACCGCTAAATGGGGCGCGACGCCTTCATAGGCATAGCGGTTAAAGCCGCCCACTTCCACAATCTGCTTCAGATAATCCACCCGCTCGTCCGGTGCTGGATGCGAAGAGAACCACTGCACACCGCCGCGATCGCCCACCTCTTCTTCCAGGGTAATCATCAAACTATGGAGGCCATCGGCGGCATAGCCAGCAGCTGAAAGCAACTGAGTCCCCAAAATATCGGCTTGGCGCTCCATTTCCCACGAGTAGCTACTGAAAATCAGGTTCGCGGCCAGGCCGCCCACTTCTGGAATGGGAATGATACTGGCCAGACTGCCAATGAGGTTGCCATTGGTGACCAACTGAAAACCGTGGGACAGCACCGCATGGGCGAGTTCGTGAGCCACGAGACCGGCGAGTTCCGCCTCCGATTGCGTCTTGAGGATCGCCCCTGCGTTAATGAAAATCTTGCCGCCGGGGAGCGCAAAGGCATTCAGTTCCGGCTCATCGACCACATAAAACTCATAGGTAAATTCATCGCGCCCCGCCAAGCTGGCGAGTTCTTGACCGATGCGGTTCAGATATTCGTCCACCTGGCGATCGCTCATCATGGGCAGCTGATCTTTAGCTTGTTCTGCCACACTCGCGCCCACGGCTGATTCGCCCTGCAGCAAGATCATTGCCGAATTCAGGGCGGTAAACGGGCCAATCAAACCGCCTGTGAGTAGTAGCCCAGCAGTCCCCGTGATGAGGTTGCCGATGAGGTTGCCGGTTAATTCTTCATTCATCTCCGCCCGAAAGCGATCGAGGTTCTGCTGGCTTAGAGCATTCATTTCCTCGTAGTCAGGATGCTCGGGGTTCAGCAGCGCAAATTGCTTGGCGGTGATCGCGGCTTCAATCCACTGCTCCAGGGCCATTTGGGCCTGAGTGCGAGCCTTCAGCAACTCCGGCTGACTCGGGTAGAGCATGAGGGACTGATCCAAAATGGCATCGGCCTCTGCCGCCCGATCATTTTCGACCAGGTATTGGGAGTAAAAAACTTGAGCGGGAATAAATTCGGGATACTCCTGCACCAGCAATTCCAGTGGCACGAGGGTGCGATGTACTAGGCCCTGTTCGTAGCCCGCCTGAGCCTCGCGCCAGTACACAGTGCCAGCGGGGGGCAACTCAGCCGGATCGGTTATGGGCTCAGGCCGCAGAGAACTGGGATCAACGCGCCAGACGGCATCTTTGACCTGGCGGTAAAGGACCTCAGCGGTCTCGTAATCTCCCGCTAGGTAGTGTTCGTCGGCAGTCATCAAAATCTGCTGCCGTTTCGAGATCTTGGGAGGAGAAGTATCCGTTCCCGAGGATTCGATGTCCGTATCGGTCCACTCCTCTTCACTCTCCGCCGTCGTCTCCTCGGGCACACTTTCGGCGGGGAGCTGCGGCTCAAAGTCAGGCAGATTCAGCGTCTCGGTGGTTGAAGCGTCGTCATCAGTGGCAGGGTCTGATTCGGGGACGCTCAACTCTTCCAAAGAGGGCGATCGCGGCGCGGTGTCTTCAGCCGGTGCTTGCGCGAGAAGCGACCCGGAACTGGCGTAGCCCGGTCGGCTGGCCCAAGGCAACCATTGCCAGCTGGTGGAGAGCAGCAGCCCCACCAGACACCAAGCGATCAACCGCTGTCCTTTATTCATGGCTTACCTGACTGACCCACTACAACACCACATCCACTGTATCTTGCAGCACCTGCGGCTAGACTCACGGGGCTTGACGTCTTGATGGAGAATAAGTTCCCGCGATCGCCAAAGTGCTGGATGCGGTGTCAAACTTTAGCTGTCGTATCGATTGTCTTCAGGAACCTCAAGCATCGGCTGCACAATACTGATGGCAGGTGATCAACTAGCCCGCACTAATAAGGAAGCAGCCATGATCCGTAGACACCGCTTATCATTCACCATTGGGCTGATAGTTGCCATAGGAACATTCATGATCACAACTAGCATCGGGGCTGCCGAAGCGCCTCAGCCGACCGCCTCACAGTGGCAATCGCCACCGCCAGAAGTGCTGGAGGTGTTGCACGCGCAGCAGTTTCCCCAGGTGTGGACGGCTCCGAATGGGGAACACCTGCTCTTGGCGGATCGGATTCTGTATCCCGCCTTGGCGGAACTCGCGGCCCCGATGCATAAGCTCGCCGGACTCCGTGTTAACCCGGTGACCAATAGCTGGCACGGCCGCCATGGCGGCGTGAACCTCCGCCTCGTGCGGGTAGCTGATGGTATCTCTCGGCCCCTCGCCCTGCCCCCAGAGACTGAAGTGGATGGCGTACGCTGGACGGCGGATGGCCAACGCTTTGCCCTGATCGTTAAACATGCCGATCACCTGGGCCTTTGGCTCGGGGCGGTCGACGGTGACCTGGTGGAAATTGACGGCTTAGCGCTGAACCCCTTATTAGGCAATCCAGTCAGTTGGCTGCCCGACCAGCAGCGGCTCCTGCTACGGCGAATTCCTCAGCGGGGAGCCGCGCCCGCTGCGCCGGTCATTCCCGCCGGGCCAGATATTCTCGAAGGGGTGGGAGCAACCGCCCGGTCCACCTATGAGGCCCGCAACCTGCTCGAAACGGCCCACGACGATGCGCTTTTCGAGTACTACGCCACCGCTGAATTGGTGGTTTTGGATCCCGCTACGCGCCACATCGAGGTGGTGGGAGCACCCGCACTGTATTCGACAGCTCAGTTTTCCCCCTCCGGTGAGTATTTGCTGGTGCAACGGCTGGTGCCGCCTTGGTCGCACGAAGTTACTTGGCGGCGCTTTGCGAGCGAGATGGAAGTGTGGAATGAGCAAGGTAAGCGCGTGGCGACGATCTCGTCTTTGGCGATCGCCGATGCGGTGCCGGTCCATGGCGTCCCGGTGGGTCCCCGCTCTGTAAGCTGGCAACCCACCGCCCCGCATACACTCTTTTGGGTAGAAGCACTGGACGGTGGCAACCCGGTCACTGAGGTCTCGCATCGCGATCAGTTGATGCAGTTAGCGGCCCCCTTCACCGCTGAGCCACAAGTGGTTTTTCGGGCTGAACATCGCATTCAACCTTGGCGCAATGGCTGGACAGCGGATGGCAACACCCTGATGCTGACGGAACGAGAGCGGATTCGTCGCTGGCGCTATGTGTGGCTGATCGATGTTGACCAAGGCACAGCGCGGCGCTGGTTTGATTTGAATGAAGACGATCGCTACGGCAATCCGGGTTCGCCCCGCTTTCGAGTGTTGTCCAATGGTCGCTGGGTCATGCATCAACAGGGCAATGCCGTCTATTTCAGCGGCAGTGGTGCGACGGAACAGGGTGATCGCCCCTTTTTAGATTTGCGCGATCTGACCACGGGGGAAACTGAGCGGCTGTTCCGCAGTGCGCCCGATCGCTACGAGTTTTTTGTGGCCTTTGCCGGAGATGAGTCGCGCTTTGTGTTGCGCTCCGAGTCGGCAGTGGACGTGCCCAATTTCTATCTGGCCACCTTCGAGGACACGGTGGCTGCCGAAGCGGGGG
>CAZFWL010000159.1:0-6646 GCA_964522775.1 uncultured Halomicronema sp. | reverse complement strand
GGCTTCTTTGAAAAGCTAGAGCAGGCCGGGCGCTTGGAAAATACGCTGGTCATTATCTGTGCTGACCACGGCGAACACCTGGGGGAAAAACAACTCATGGGCCACAGCTTATCCATCTACAACGAGCTGGTGCGCGTGCCCCTGATTATCCGTCAACCGGGACAAGATGAAGCCGAAGGTCAAGTCGTCCAGGATGTCGTCTCAACCCGCCGTCTTTTCCAAACTGTGCTGGACAAAGCCGAGTTGGCCAATAGTAAAGAACAGCCTTTGACATTGTTGCCCCAGCAGTCCCTTGTCCCAGAATCAGACTTTGTCTTTGCGGAAGCGATTCCACCGCAGAATGTGGTCAACTTGATGCAAAAGCGGCAGCCGGAATTGGTACGCGATCGCGCCTGCGATCAACCCCGCCGCGCCGTGTGGATGGGCACCCACAAGCTGATTGAAATTGGCGACAGTGACATTGAGCTGTATGACGTACATGCAGATCCTCAAGAAACCCTCAACATCAGCGCCATCCTGCCGGAAAACGTTGAGGCGTTGCAGGAGTGCTTACAATCCTTTGCTGGGACAATGAACGGCTACGGCACCTTGGCGGCGGCCCGACGGGCTCCGGGCTACGACGACCCAGAGGTACAACGTCGCTTGCAAGACTTGGGCTACCTCGAAGATTAACCAACTCCCCCCCTTGTCATGACTGCGAATAATCGCTTAGTCCAACAAGCTAAATCTGGCGATCCTGATGCGATCGCCCAACTGCTCAATCGCCAACTTGAACAACAAGGTATCCACACGGAAGTAACGGTAGTGCCCGACGGTCTAGCGATCGCGGTGTCTAAGTTACCCCAGGCTCCCCCGCGACAAGCGACGATCACCTACCTAACGTCTGCTTTTCGGCGCTTAGATGCGCCCAGCATTCAATCTTTGGAGGTTAGCGGTTGGCAAACAGGAGCCAACCAGGCCACTTGGCAGCAAACCATCGTTCTGCGGAACAATGCCATAACGCCACCGTCACCACCACCGCCAAACGCCCCTGCTCCGGCTTCGCCTCAATCGTCGCCCACATCTCAATCAGCGCCGCAAGGACAGACCAAGCCCACACCCTCAGCGGCTCCAACTAAGACTTTCAACAGCAGCCTTTTTCGTCTGGGTTGGCTATTCGTGACAGTACCCTTTGTATGGCTTTATTTTTGGATGCCCCAGGTCTTATATCGCTTGGATTCGACAGGGGATAATCCTTGGCAGTATTGGTATGACAACCAGCAGTGGATGCTGATTATACCGTTGGCAATTGGTCAATGGTGGCTGCTCCGACGACATGTGCGGAGTGCTTACTGGTGGGAGATCGCCGTTGTGATCGTCTTCTACCTAGAAACGTATCCTCGTGGTTTGCTCAGCCATGCCCTGATCAGACTTGTCCATACTCTACTGAGTACGCTAACGCCAGTTCTGGACTGGTCGCCCAATGCAATTCGCGGCTTTGCCATTGGTCTGTTACTGGGCGTGAGCCAATGGTTACTGTTGCGGAGATCGCTTCATCCACCGATTCGAACCGCTCATTGGATTTGGATTTCAGCGATCGCTTGGGCTTTGGGTTTAGGGCTCCCCATTCTGACTAATCGATTTATGCCAAATTTCTTTGCTATCAGCCCCAGACTATTCTGGCCTGTGGCTGAAGTACTACACAGATTATCAACGGGTATCGGTCCCTTCCTGCTAGCAGTTATTACCGGTGGCGTCCTTGCCTATTGGCTCAAGACTGCCCCAGCAGACTAAGCTGTTTTCGTCTGGACAAAGCGTTGCTGACTAACTGTTCTGTCAAAATACTAAATGCTGACTATGTGACGACTGGGAAATACCCAACACATAAACTGGAGCTGTCATTAATTTGGCCATTCAACCCCATCGTCAGCAGATGATATCCCTTAGTCTTATTGAGTAATTGAAAGCGCGCCCGCCCTCCGGACAGAAAGGTACCTTCAACCTGGCCCTTCTACCTATCTACCCTTATACCCACTGACTCTGCCCCTCATGTATCCACCCGTTGATCCCATCATTTTTGAATTTGGCCCCTTTGCCCTTCGGTGGTACGGCCTGCTAATGCTAGCGGCGATCTTGACCGCAGCCCAGATTGCGAGTCGCGAAGTCGCCCGCAAAGGTGAAAACCCTGACAATCTCTGGGACATGCTGTTCTGGATTTTGATTCCTGGATTCATTGGGGCCCGGCTTTACTATGTATTCATTCAATCGCCCCGCGGTGATACTGGACTTGGTTACTACCTGCAAAATCCAGGCCAAATTCTGCAGGTTTGGGGCGGCGGCATTCATATCTTTGGAGGATTCATTTTTGGCGGCATTGCCCTGTGGCTGTTTACCCGCATTCGTAAACTCGATCCACTGCCGTATTTGGATGCCATTTGTCTAGGGCTACCGCTAGCGCAAGCGATCGGTCGCTGGGGCAATTTCATCAACCAGGAACTGTATGGCCCCCCGACCACCTTGCCGTGGGGACTGCGAATTGATCGAGCCCATCGCATCCCGCCTTACAACGACCTCAGCACCTATCCTGACAGCACTCGCTTTCATCCGCTATTTCTCTACGAATCGCTGTGGAACTTCATCGGCTTTGGGATCATCTTTTGGTTGTCGCGCCGCTTTGATAAACAGCTCAAAGATGGCGACATCACGCTGATGTACTTAATCTGGTATCCCCTGGGGCGCTTTTTCATTGAGTTTCTGCGTACCGATTCCTGGTTCTTTCCGGGGACGCCGTTTAACGTGGTGCATATTCTGACTGCGATCGCTGTTCTCGCTGGAGTTGCTGGTTTATATTGGCGGCATCGTGGCACTGCCAGCCCACAAACGCCACAGAGTTGAGTGCGATAACGTGAGCGCGGACTGGCGGTTCTCGTTGTGAACATGCGCCATTCTCGGCAAAGGTTTTGGTCAGCAGGTAATGTCCCGTCATTCTGACTTTCCTCCCCTCACTGGCAATGCAACTCATACCCGGAGCAACCAGCCGAACCGTCGTTGGATGCGTGTTGGTCTGATTGCTTGGGTTGGGTTAGCGGTGGTGGGTTGGCTGGTCTATTTCGCCTTTGTCTTGGGTTGGCCCGGCAACTACTGGCTGGCAAAGGTTTACAGCGCCTCAATTTTGGGTTTAGTGCCCTTGGGGCTGACTGCGATTTTAACCACGCCGATATTTGGCATCGCTTTTGGAATATTGGCGATCGCGAGCCTCAATGTCAGCTGGAGATCGCGGGCTCGTCAGGGAGCCAAACAGCTCTTAGTGATCTTGCTCATCCAGATCATGGCGATCGCAGCCCTGTTGCCCAGTGGCATTTTGGTGATGTCCACTTCAGACCGGTTGACCATTGCCCCCTGGCAAACAACGTATCGCGCCCTTTACGTGTCACCGCTGGACGATAATTATGGCGACCTGATGTTGGTGAAATGTCGCTGGTTCGGTTTCTGCCGTCAGGTCTATCGCAGCTATACGGACGTGATCTCGTCAGAGGAAGCGTATTTGGAATTTGATGCGGAGGCAAACCAGGTCAAGCTGCATTTAGAAAGCCGCTGGGTGTACGTGCGATCGCCGGGCTCACCAGCCTGTAAGGAAATCTTGCGCTCGGATGACCCATACGGCAAATGCGAGCCTTAAGGAATTGGGAGAGACAATCACGTCCTGTCAAAGTTTGTGGGTTGGTAGATGCGTGGGTTGGTAGATGAGGGGTACCCATTTAGGCGTGAAATGTCCCAGAGGCATATTCGGCCAATGGCGGTGCATAACTGGGCGGGCTTTCAAACGTACCAGCTCCAATGTGGAATATACCCAGCTAGAACTGGCTCAAAAGCAAAACCGCATTAGGTCTCGCTCTTAGCCATCAGAGCATATCTACGGGCTTTGATTAACGATCGTCCAGTTGCGGCAGCCCTGTTTGGCAACCCGCCTCAACAAACTGTTGCACCACATCTGGATGATAGTCAGTAAAAAACTCGTAGTTTGCCGGGCTCGTTGATACTAACGGACTGTTGTAGGGGTAAAAGTAAGGCTCATCGTAGGTCGAGATGAGCAGAATAAAGTCTCCCGTGGGAACAAACATGATGTTGTTCTCGGCGTAGAGTTTGCCCTGTTGCACGGTAGCCAAATAAAAATCACTTTGGTCTAAATTGGTGTCAACCACGCAAACTTGTCCCGCAGTTGCAGAGGGAAAAATGGCAATATCTTCTTCGATCGCGATCCAATGACCTAAAAAGGGTGCGATCGCGGCGTCCACATCGGCCCAATCAGCGACCCACATCTCTTGCAGGTATCGCTCTGCTTGGGTCCGCCGATCTTGATAAAAGCCGATTTCAAGCAGTTGTGGCAACTCTGCGTTATGCCGATCAATCAACGTTTCCAGCTCTTCGTCCGTGGCATATCGCTCTGATTGTGCCCAGCTGGGGAGGCCAATAAGTAACAGGGCAAGGGTACTGAATAAACCAACCTTGTTTCGCATAAAACTGACAAACCATATATTGCGTCCACATGATGGCCTATCAAAAATATGCTGCCAGAAAGACTGTGCCACTATGTGGACCGAAAGTGGTGTAGCCAAGTTTTAGACACAGTCAGAACATGAGGCCGTTTGTTGTTGGCTACGGAGCCCAGATACGGGCATCGAGTGCGAATTGGGTTTCCCACGATCTCCGCTCAGGCTCGGCAAGGGTTTCACGTCGCTTGATGCGCTGCTCCACAATGGCTGATATCGTTTTAGCTATGAAATGTCCCAGATAACTGCTGGCCAAAGACTGTGTATTGCCCCACAAGCTTCGAGGTGTATTGTGGGAAGTTCCAAAACTCAATTCGTGTGAGTTGCGGTTAAGGCATTGATGCTTTGATTGTGAGCAGCTCCTTCATTACCGGTAAAGTAATGTCCATCGCAATGGCCGCTACGGAATAAGAAGTGCCCATGCTCAAGATTCGACCAGCAGTTCCGGCGGATGTGCCCAGCCTGGCCACCCTCTTTCACGAAACGGTGATGACCCACGGGCCACAGCATTACACAGAAGAGCAAACCTTGGCTTGGGCTGCTTCTACCCTTGACCTTGAAGCATTTCAGCAATTTATTTTAGGTGTCCAAACCTATGTGGCAGAAGCTGCTGACGAGGTAGTGGGGTTTGGGGGGCTTGGCAAAGATGGCCATATTGCGTCGCTGTACGTCCATCAGGCGTATCTGGGGCAGGGAATAGGGACAGCGATATTGAATCATTTGATCGAGCAGGCCAAGCGCGATCTCCTGCCACGCCTCTATGCCGAAGCCAGCGAATTCAGCATGGGCCTATTTCAGAAACTGGGATTTCAGCAATACGACACGGAAGTCGTCACCCGCTTGGGAGTGACTTTTACCCGTTATCTGATGCAATGCCAACTGTGAGCGAAGCGACTTAGTCAGTATTGCCGTGGCTAGGATGACGGCTTCAGGCCAAATTCCTGTAATGCGGAGAGAAAGTTGCGATTTTCGTGCCCGGCTCGGCTGAGTTTGCACAGCGCAAAGCGCTCCAGCGGGGCAAGAGCAGCCCAGGCTGCAACCGGAATATCGATGGCAAATTTATGAGCTTGGGCGACAACTTCGGTCGGCACATTGGCTACCTGTAACCAAGGCGGTTGGGGATCAACGGGCAAATCTTTGGCCGGAGTCTCGGTATATTGTAAGACCGTGGATTGCACCATGTCGCGATAGGCGGCAATCTCGGTCGGGGTTCCGAAAGGGTGAGTGACTAGGCGTTCGCGATCGCCCTGACTGAATTTATGCCAGTGCTCTAGCTTCAGTTTGACACCGCAAGTATCGAGCTTGTAACGCACTTGCATGGGGATACAGCGCAGCGACTCAACGAAGTCAGCTTCAAATTTGAAGAAGGTCAATTCAGATGTGGACATGTCATCACAAAGAATTAGTCAGGCGTGGCTAGGTTACGAGGAGCAAGTTGTGGGCAGAAGGCCATCAACCAACTGCTGCCCCGACTCAATATTGAAGAACAGCGTCTCTGGCAGCCATTTCTAAGGATTCAATTACCTGCTGGTGGGTGCGATCGCCTGTCAGTCCTTCTTCGGTAATCGGCACGACGGCAACGGCGCTGGCTTTTAGTTCGGGTTGCAGAGAAATTGGACATACTGCCGAGTGGGTGAGGGCATTACATTCAGCCGCATCCGCCCAGAGTGCTCCCCAATGCATGGGAATAAAGAGCACCCCCCGACGAATGTATTGGGTCACCACCACTTTGAGACGGGCATAGCCGCGCCGAGATCGCACCTCTACCCAATCGCCCGACTGCACCTTCAGATGCTGGGCATCAACCGGGTGCATTTCGAGCAGCGGTTCCGGATGCATTTTGCGAATTTTGTCGATGCGCCCGGTGCGGCTTTGGGTATGCCAGTGGCCATACAGCCGCCCATTGGTCAGGACAAAGGGAAACTCGGGATCTGGTAGCTCAGTCAAGCCTTGTTCATGGAACGTGGCAAATTGGGCACGACCATTCGGCGTGGGAAAGCGGAAATCTGTATAGAGGCGTTTGTCATGCTTCGTCGATGCGGTGTCCGGCGTTTCCACTTGCGGGCAGGGCCATTGAATCGGCCCCTCATCCGCTAAACGTTGGTGGCTCAGTCCGG
>CAZFWL010000158.1:0-6657 GCA_964522775.1 uncultured Halomicronema sp. | reverse complement strand
CGCCACCCAAAACACCCCGACGGCGCCTTGTTCCAGCCCCACCATCATGTCCCAAGCCGCTAGGCCCGGTGTCGGCGAGATACTCCCAGCAGGCAGTTCCCAAGCCGTTTCGACCGCTTGACGATGCTCGGGATTTTTGACCAGGCGATAGCCGGGCAAAATATGGGCCAGTCCGCCGGCCTCGCGCCCGCCCATGGCGTTGGGCTGCCCCGTCAGAGAAAAGGGTCCCGCACCTGGCCGCCCAATTTGCCCAGTCATCAGATGCAGGTTAATCAGCGTTCGCGCTTTGGCGGTGCCTTCAGCTGATTGATTAATCCCCATCGACCATAGCGATAGAACGCTTTTAGAGCGGCCCCACCAACGCGCCGCCTGCTCTAGGTCAGCAACGGTGATGCCGCACACCTCCGCAACTTTTTCTGGAGGGTAGTGATCAATGACCCCGGCATAGGGCGTAAAGCCCTGGGTGGCTTCTTCGATAAAAAGCGGATCAATCCACCCTTTGCGCAGCAGAATATGGGCGATGCCGTTCATCAAGGTGATGTCAGTACCAGGACGAATCGCCAGGTGCAGATCGGCATCTTTGGCGGTTTCCGTGCGGCGCGGATCGACCACAATGAGCTTGACTTTACCCTTTTTCTTGCGGTGATATTTGCGCAGGCGATTGAATACGATGGGGTGACATTCGGCAGTGTTGGTGCCGATTAGGAAGGCGCAGTCAGTCTGTTCCAAATCGTCGTAACAGGTGGGCGGCCCATCGGATCCAAAGCTTTGAATGTAGGCAGCGACGGCAGACGACATGCATAGCCGCGAGTTGGCGTCGAAATTATTCGTACCGAGGCAGCCTTTCAGTAATTTCTGTGCGGTGTAGTAATCTTCGGTCTGCAGCTGGCCAGAGCCATACATGCAGATCGCTTCCGGTCCTTGGGTATCCACCACGTGGCGAATCCGGTGAGCGATCGCATCCAATGCCTCATCCCAACTCACTCGCCGAAACGGCTCATCCAGTGAGTCCCGCAGCATCGGGTAAAGCAGGCGATTTTTGTTGATCGAGTCAGCGATCGTGGCTCCCTTCACACACACCATCCCCTGGCTCGAAGGATGGGCGCGATCGCCCTTCACCAAATAGTTTTCAGCGTCTGAATTTGGCTTACCCACTGGGGCAATCTCGAGGCCACAACCAACACCACAGTAAGGGCAAAGGGTTTTAGTAGAAGTCATGATTACTGTCTATCTAAAAGAGGACTGTAAGACTTGGGAAACGGTCCAAACAACGGTGGGTACCGTCCCCCGGATTTTTTGAAGCAATAATAAGTAAAAGAATATTGGCAGGCTAGCTTGATCCTTGCGGATTGCTGGGAACCAAAATTCAAGAAAAGCCGAGAGAACAGCTTCATCACCATGAATGAAGGGGCTCCCCCGGCTACTGTCTGACAGTGAGAAGGAAGCGTATTTGAGCCTCCTAAACAATTGAGCGGAACTACATCAGCCGAGCTGACTGCTCATCGGGCATGGCCGAAGGATGCGGATGCATACCGGGATCTTCACCCTCATGGAACTCAGCAAAGGAACCTTTGGGCTCATCTAGGAAGAAGACACAGAGGAAGGCCACAATCAAACCCGCAACTCCCAGGAGCTGGAAGAACTGAGAATTCACCGCTGACATCACCGGCTCACCGGCATTTGCCGCTGCGGAAGAGTCAATGAACAGTAGACGAGTCGTCAAGTAAGCCACTGCACCGACGTTGCCGTAAGCACCCACGTTACCCGCGATTTGGCCAGTCACTTTCCGCTTAACGAGAGGCACCATTGCAAAGGTGGCACCCTCGGAAGACTGTACGAAGAAGGAGCAGGCCATGGTCAGCAAGACTGCCAACGGTAGCGGCCAAGCACCACTCACTGTGCTCATCATTAGGTAACCAATACCCATACCCGCGGTCAGCACCACCATCGTCCACTTGCGGCTGCCCATCTTGTCAGAGATTAGACCACCGCCTGGACGGGAAGCCAAGTTCATGAACGCGTAGCTAGCAGCAATCGTACCGGCAGTCGCCTTATCGAGGCCAAATGTGCCTTCAAAAAAGGCGGGAAGCATGGTCACAACGGCCAACTCAGAACCGAAGTTCACAATATAGGTCAGCTCAAGCATCGCGACCTGCTTAAAGCGGTAACGCTCTTCCGGCGGATAAACCTTGGCACCGGACAACAGGTCCTTGTTTACAGCCCAACAGTTGTACGTCTGGAAAGCGTAAAGTGCAATCAAGCAAGCCCAAGCAATATACATTCCCCCCATCGTCAGGAAGTTAACCTTGGTCAAGCGCCAAGCCAACACCATGAGGATGAGCGTGAGAGGAACGTTCATGACTAGTAGGAACCAGAAGTCACGAACGGAGGTGACTTCAAGACCACGAGCACTCTTGGGGCGTTGATAAACCTTGCCAGGAGGCGTATCTGTGACGTTGAAGAAGTAAAAAATACCGTACAGAGCGCCTATAATACCGCTACCTAAGATGGCTGCTCGCCAGTTCAAAACATCAGTCTGGAACGGAGGGAACAACAGGACGCGGAAATTTTCAGCTTCGGGGAATTGGAACGCGCCCGGCAAGAACGCCAAGGCCAAACCAAACAACACCATGGTGAACGCCGAAAAGGCAGAACCAAAGTTACCCCAACCCCCATAAATACCTTCAGCAGTACCCACTTCTTTGGGAGGGAACCACTCAGCCGTCATGCGGATACCAATCACAAAACCCGCACCGACAATACCCATTAGTAGGCGACCCAGCACGAGCTGATTGAAGCTTTGGGCGGTGGCAAAAATCGTACAGGGAATGAGGGCATACACCAACAAAGCCGAATACGTTAAACGAGGGCCATACTTATCGAGCAGCATGCCGATGATGATCCGCGCTGGTACGGTCAAAGCCACGTTACAAAGACCAATAGTCCCTACCTGAGCGGGCTCCAGACCAAAGTCCTGAGCGATCGTGGTCGCAAACGGCGGGAAGTTAAACCAGATAACAAAAGTTAAGAAAAAAGCAAACCAGGTCAGGTGTAGGACTTTGTACCTTCCCTGAGTTGCTTTAGTAAACAACTCAACGAGCATTTGTGCTAATCTCCTAGCAAACCAAGAAACGACTCAAACCTTTGCAAGTAAGCCCTTGCAAGGTTTTTTCTTTTCAGACACACTCCCCCATCAATGCTTGGGAGTTCCTTGTGGGCAGTGGCGATCGCCACCACCCAAAGCTTTATTCATCAACGGTCATTTGCAAGTGACCGTTGTGTTCAGGCGCGCCCTCTGTCGCAGGGTGCGCGCCGAAGTGCTCGGTTAACAAGCCGGTCAGCACTCCAGGCAATTCGTCACAGGGCACGCCTTTCTGCACACAGGTGCCTAGCTGGGCATCTTTTCCGACTTTGCCGCCCATGTAGATGTCAACGCCTTCGGCGGGCTTGCCATCCTTACGCACTTTTGTGCCCATTAAGCCAATATCGGCAACCTGCGGCTGACCGCAGGAATTAGGACAGCCCGTCCAGTGAATGCGCACTGACTGAGGCATATCTAAGGTCGCATCGAGCTGACGCGCGATCGCGAGGGCCCGCTGCTTGGTTTCCACCAAAGCAAAGTTGCAAAATTGAGCACCGGTGCAAGAAACCAGCGATCGCACCAGCGGCGTGGGCGAGGTCGAAAACTTTTCCAACAGCGGCTCAGCCATTAGTAAATCCAGCCGCGTGTCGGGAATGTAGGGAATGATGACATTTTGCTCGACCGTCAGGCGGATTTCGCGCTCACCACACACAACGGCGATGCGAGCAAAATCAAACATATCCTGAGCAGAGAGCCGGCCCACTGGCACATGAAAGCCAACGTAGCTGAGCCCCGGCTGCTGCTGGGGATAGACGCCGACATGGTCGCGCTTATCCCAATCAATCTCGTCCTCTGCGGCGGCGTTGAGCAAGGGCTTGCCATAGGCTTTTTCCACTTCAGCGCGGAAGGTGTCCATGCCCCATTCATCAATCAGCCACATCAAGCGGGCTTTCTGACGGTTAACTCGTAGTCCGTTGTCTCGATAAACTTCCAGAATGGCGCGGGACAGAGCCACAACATCGTCATTGGGCTCCACCCAAGCATTCAGCGGCACGGCTGCTTCGCAGCGCCGAGCGGAGAAAAAGCCTCCCACTAAAACGTTGAAGCCAAGCTTTCCTTCTCGGTAGGCCGGAACAAAGGCAATATCGTTAATTTCCGCGTGGACGGCATTATCCCGACCGCCTTCCACGGCAATGTTAAATTTTCGCGGCAGATTAGTGAATTCAGGATTGCCCTCGCCGCGATCGGTAATCATGTCTTGCAGCTTTTTCACCAAGCCACGAGTGTCGATCAGCTCATTCGCATCGATGCCCGCGACAGGAGAACCCGTGATGTTGCGCACGTTATCCATGCCAGACTGCATCGAGGTGAGACCCACTGCCTCGAAGCGCTCAAAAATATCGGGAATATCCTCTAACCGAATGCCCCGTAGCTGCAAATTTTGACGAGTAGTAATGTCGGCGCTGCCATCTTCACCGTAGCGCTGCACCACTTCAGCCAGCACCTTCATTTTCTGGCCAGACAAAATGCCATTGGGCATCCGTAACCGCAGCATGAACTTGCCAGGAGTCACCGGGCGAAAGAAGATGCCTAGCCATTTAAGCCGTTGAGTTAGATCAGTTTCGTCAACTGACTCCCACCCTAGTTGGGCAAACTTTGCTAACTCAGACTTAACCGCTAAACCGTCTTTTTCAGCCTTGAACTTTTCAAACTTATTCAGTTTCTTAGGTGTTCTTTGAGCTGCGTCTACCACAATTTCTGACCTTTTCTAGGCACAACACGTATCAAAAAATCGGACAAAGCCTGAACGCATCAATAACAATGAGCCAGAAAAAGCCCTTGAGATCTCTCAACTGAGAGCATTGCCTTGAGCGCTTGGGAGATAACTTAGGGGAGACAAAAATTGTTTTTTGTAACTGGCGCTACCTTTTTCTTGATGGCATTTCGGTTATCGCATAGCTGCTATGCGCAAAGTGCATCAACCCTTTCTTCGTGATGATGGGGTGCTGATTTGATAGCGATGTATGCCTTGGCGGCAAACGTAATGCGGAGATCGCCTCAAACATTCTGGTGATGTTCGAGCGAAGGCGAGGCAGTGTGTTCGATGCAAAAGCTGCTTGATAATAATGCGAAAATCGAATTGTATGGATTGTGATGTTTGTGTCGAACTTTTTGCCCCGAACGTCTTGTGACTAGATGGCTCTGTGATGTAGGCGGGCAGAGGTTAACCTGCTGTAGAAAGATCTATATGTTTGTTGAAATTACTGCCGCCGATATGTGCTCAGATGCGCTTACCGAGCAATTAGAAAACGTTTTAGAGCAGTTTCTGGCCGGTGACTTTCGGGGGAAATGGGAAGCCGCTAAGCGCCTCGTTGATTTGGGACCGGGGGCGATCGATTATCTCGTCCCCCTGTTGCAGGATGAAGCGTATGACTGGGAAGTTCGCTGGTTTGCAGCTCGCACCCTTGGTCAGTTTGATCATCCAGACGCCCTACAGGCCTTGATCGAGCTCTTACAGCAACAGCCAGACTCAGATCTATTGATGATGGCGGCAGAAGGCTTAAGTCATTTTGGCGAAGCGGGAATCAAAGCGTTAGTCGAGCTGGTCGATCAGCCGGAGCATCGGTTGATTGGGGTTCAAGCACTGGCCAGTATTCAGCATTCAGCGGTCTTTGTGCCCCTGTTAGCTGCCGCTGAAGATACCAATTCAGTGGTACGGGCCAAGGCCATATCGGCCCTCGCTAACTTTCATCATGCAGAGGTTGACAAGTTATTACTGGCGGCGGTGCAAGACCCCAGCATGATCGTGCGGCGGGAGGCGATAGCGGCATTGGGCGTGCGGGCCCATTTACTCACCCAGGTTAATCTGGTCGATACGCTGTTGCCAGGCTTATGGGATGTGCGACCGGAAATCAATCAGGCTACCGCGATCGCTCTAGGCAAGCTGGGCACCGAGACAGCGGTGGCGGCGTTGGCTCGGGTTCTATCCTCGCCCCACACCCCAGCCAGCTTGCAATCCAGCGTGATCAGCGCGCTGGGATGGATTGAGCAGGCCTCGGCGCTGCAGGCTTTGATGGTGGCTTTGCGAAAACTCTCCACACCGCTGCAGGTCAAAGTGGTCGAAACGCTGACTCGGTTTCAATCTCCCCAGTTACAACAGCGGGCCGGAGATGCGCTGTGTGATTGGCTCAAAATTCAGCTATCGCTAGCCACTGCGGATAATCAACTACTCGCGGCAATCGCTTTGGCCTTGGGCACCTTGCAGTATCAGCCCGCCGTACCGCTGCTGACCAGTTTGCAAACCAATGCCGATCCCAAAGTCCAGCTCTATGCTGAAGCAGCCCTCCGACAGTTTAGGGAGGAGCTGTAAAGTCACGTCCCGCGATTACCCTCGACTTCAAATGCTGAGCCGCTGGTACACTTCATCTAAATTGCGGAGATGGTGGTTGGGGTCAAAGCAGGCGTCGATGTCTGATTCAGACAGATAGGCTTGAACGCGATCGCTGCCACTGACTAAAGCTCGAAAATCGCCGCCTTCCGTATTCCACGCCTGATGGGCTAAGGACTGCACGATT
>CAZFWL010000157.1:0-6702 GCA_964522775.1 uncultured Halomicronema sp. | reverse complement strand
GTCGATACTTTTCTAAGACCCCCTTACAGGCAACAATTACAGAAGCAGATACTGCCCGGAACGCTAGGGAATATTTAGCCGACGATACATTTGACTGCATTTTTTTGGATTTTCGGCTGCCTGATACCGATGGCCTATCATTCATCAAGCAACTGCGATTAGAAGGCAATGTTTTGCCTATCATTGTGCTCACTGGTCAAGGCGACGAGCAAATTGCTGTCGAATTGATGAAAGCTGGCGCTTCGGACTACTTGGCCAAGTCTCGGCTAGCTCCGGAAAACCTTCACAGCTTAATTCGCCACGCCCTCAATACTTATCGAGCAGAGCAACGTGTCAGGGCGGCCCAAGAACAGTTACGGCAGACCAACATATTGCTTAGGCAGCAGAACGAAGAACTGGAGGCTCAGCGACGACAAATTGAGCAGCAGAACCTGAGATTACTGCAAGCCAATCAGCATAAGGCGGAATTTTTAGCGACTGTGAGCCATGAGTTGAGGACGCCTCTCAACTCAATTCTAGGCTTTTCACAAATCCTCAAAAGCCAGACCAAGGGCCCACTTAACGACTACCAAACAAAGATGGTCGATTGCATTCACACCAATGGTGAAAGCTTGCTTTATTTGGTCAATGACATTTTGGATATGTCGACCATGGAGTCAGATCGGCTACAGCTAGCGCCCCATTCTTTCGACTTGGCAGCCCTAGTGCAAGAAGTTGTTTCAGAGATGCTGTGGGTGGCCGAGAAAAAGGGATTGAAAATTGAGCAGCAGGTTACTCTTGCAGACAGTGTCGTTTATAACGATCGCCAAAGGCTGAAGCAGATTTTAGTCAACTTACTTTCTAATGCGATCAAGTTTACTGAAACTGGGACAGTCAAGGTTACTGTGACGACCTTGGCCACTAATAGTCTTGAAATCTCTGTGCAGGATACGGGTATCGGAATTGCACCCGAGCAACTATCAACAATTTTTCAGCCGTTTCGACAGGTCGATCAATCGATTATTCGTCAGCACGGCGGCACCGGATTGGGATTAGCGATTACGCACTCACTCGTGAGCATGATGCAGGGGTTTGTCACTGTGGATAGTCAGCCTGGGCAGGGCTCGACATTTCGCATCCAAATTCCGCGTCGAATCTCTGAACAATCGGGAACGGGCATACGTGTATCGAATCCTTGATTCATTTCTTTGCAAGAACAGCGCTGGGCGATGAAGTTTGGTGAGCCAAATTACACCTCTCATTTGTCCAAGTTTTGCTTCAAATCGTCCTTCGTCTTTCTGGGTGCAGCACAACTCCGCTGATTGAGTAATGTCTAAGCTCTGCGACGTCGAAGGCTTATAAGCCAAAAACGAGCTGTTCAAGAAGACTCCAATTCCAGCGGATGCCCAGCTAATTGGTTAGGGGGAGTAGTCTTAGGCATCGGAACGGTGGCCTGTATGCGTTTGGTGTACCACCAGTTTTGCTCTTCCCGCGAAAGCTTTGTGGTGTACAGCGTCGTCACAAAAGGGGCACTACTACTTTGTCCCAAAATTTCGACGCAATAGGAGGGAAATTTACGGGTGGCCATATCGGGCACGAACCGCCGCCCAATGCGTCGCCAACTTGGTTCTTTGCTATGCCACTGGAGACGGCAGCAGGGCCAAGGTAATTGTTCGCGATCGTACAGACGACAACAAGGCCCAACAACCCGATAGGTCAGATGTGCCCCCGGACTTTGAAAGATATGCCCAGAGGGCCAGGGATGTTCAGCTGAGTCTGGCAAAGGCGTTATCATCAAAACGTAAGTTATGTATATCTATAAGCGTCTTTTACGAGATCTATCATGTCAGAGCCAATTACAGCCGCAGTGAGCGATCGCATTTGCAAACACATGAATAAGGACCACGCAGATGCGGTGTTGATGTATGCCCAAGTTTACGGCAAGGCCGAGTCAGCCGTTGGGGCTACGATGGAATCAATTGATGCCGAGGGCATGGATTTGACGGCAAATGTGGACGGGGCGGCAACATCATTGCGGATTCCCTTCGACCACAGACTGGAAAACGCTAAAGAAGCCCACCATGTACTGGTTGAAATGCTAAAACAACCTGGTGAAACCGCACAGAGTTAGTACTCTAAAATAGCTGTGTTTTTCCTGGACCAAAAGTCGCTATGAGATCCCCAAAGTCCCTACTTGTGCCTGTTGTTAGGAACTGCGAACTGACAATGGGGACTCTTTGCGGCTGGCTCATTTGACTGGTTCACCGTTAACCAGCGTCGATCATTGAGACTACCTGAGTTGTTAGAGGCGATCGCCAATATGACCGTCAAAGTAAAATTTGTGCCTGATGATGTCACCGTCAATGCGGAAATTGGCGAGCCCTTGTTACAGGTTGCAGAACGAGCGGGTATTACTATTCCCACTGGATGTTTGATGGGTTCCTGCCATGCTTGCGAGGTGGAGATTGACGGCCAAGCCGAGCCTATTTGCTCGTGCATTAGCGCAGTGCCACCGGGCCAAGCCGAATTGACTATCAACTTATATGTTGATCCTACGTGGTGACGAGTTGCTTTCGATACGACTGCGGCCATTTCCGGCGGCTTTGTTGAGTGTGAATGTGACGCGGGCAAGTTAGTATCAGGCGCAAAAAAAAACAGCATCCTTGGGGCGTGACCTTTACCATTTAAGTACGGTTCTACCTACCCGCTGTTAATTCGTCACTTGCTAAATTAAGGACAACTGTTACGCACTGGTTGCACAGCATTGTTGACGCAGTTAGTCTGTCGCTAGCCGATTGAGGTAAGAATTGTGAACAACTCGTCAGGCCAAACTCCAGCTTTTTGGGATAACGATAAAGGGGGCAGTAATTCTCTGCTTGATTATGTTCAGGCGATGTCACCTGAGACTGTTGCTCAGTTATCTCGCCCCGTCTCTTCAGACGTTATGCAGGCTATGGAACACAACATTATTGGCTTGTTGGGGGGGCTGCCAGCACAACATTTTGACATTTCGGTCACCACCAGCCGTGAGCATTTAGGTCGCTTGCTCGCTTCAGCGATGATGAGCGGCTATTTCCTAAAGAGTGCTGAACAGCGCTTGGCCTTTGAGGACGCGATCGTTTCTTCTGGACCAAGCGAAGAGTCAGAGTAAGGTATTCTCTGGAGGTTGCTTAGAGATAGTTTGAGTGACTCAGAAAACACCTCTAAATCCTGAATTTTCAAACTACGATCGCTCGGTTAAGTCATCTTCGACTTGGCCGAGCGATTCGCTTACGGAGCTCCACCAGGCCTTATTGAGCTGGTATCGGCAGCAGGGTCGCAAGCTGCCTTGGCGAGAGACGCGTGATCCCTACACGATTTGGATCTCAGAGATCATGTTGCAGCAAACCCAGGTCAAAACGGTCTTGCCTTACTATCGACGCTGGTTAAAGCTTTTCCCTACAGTGCATGACCTAGCGGCGGCTGATCAACAAGCAGTGCTCAAGGCTTGGGAAGGGTTAGGTTATTATGCTCGCGCTCGTAATCTACACAAAGCGGCCAAAGCGATCGTAGAACAATATCAAGGACAGTTTCCAAATAGTTTTGAGGCTGTAGTAGCGCTGCCTGGCATTGGGCGCACTACGGCAGGAGGCATTCTCAGCGCGGCGTTTAATCAATCCGTCCCGATTCTTGATGGTAATGTGAAGCGGGTTTTGGCCCGTTTGACCGCCCTGCGTCAGCCTCCTAGTAAGGCTCTGGATCAACTTTGGCAACTTTCCACAGAGCTGGTGCCCATTGATGAAGCCCGCGACTTTAATCAAGCTCTGATGGATTTGGGGGCGACGGTGTGCACACGCCATCGGCCAGCTTGTCTGATTTGTCCTTGGCGATCGCCCTGTGCAGCGTACAATCAGAACGTTCAGTTGGAGATTCCCATGACCGAAACTCGCGCTCCTTTGCCCCACAAGCAGATTGGCGTTGCCGTAGTGTGGAATGAGTCGGGGCAGATCTTGATTGACCGTCGCCCACAAAAGGGGTTACTAGGAGGCCTGTGGGAGTTTCCGGGAGGGAAGATTGAGCCGGGTGAAGCAGTTGAAGACTGCATTCGGCGGGAACTGCAGGAAGAGTTAGCCATTGACGTTGAGGTAGGCGATCGCCTGATCACCATCGACCATACGTACACCCACTTCAAAGTGACGCTGAATGTGTTTCATTGCCGTCACGTCGGTGGTGAACCGCAACCAATTGAATGTGACGAAGTGCGCTGGGTGGAAGTCTCAGAACTTGAGCAGTTTCCCTTTCCCAAAGCTAATGGTCAAATTATTGAGGCCATCAAAGCAGCTTAATTTTCTTCTGGAAACAAGTAAATCAGTCCGGATGAGGTGGATACTGTAGCGAAGTAGTAATTGGATAGCTCTGAGTGTAGTACCGCCAAACTGAAAGTAGGTGAGGTATGCATGGAAATTTTGCATGGAATCACACCACTAGTTCTATATAGTTGAAAAGCGCACTTCGAACTTTTTAGGCAGACTTTACTTAGAATTCATAGCATCTTAACAAGCAATCAAATACTATAAAAAAACTGTCTGAATTGCTTCGGTTTTAGGGAATCAGTAGATTTTTCAGCACATTTATTGTTCGGCAACAGAAACAATTCAGCCTCTGTTACTTCGTCGTGCTGTTTGCTCATGTAACAGCGTCGCGCTTTAAATATTCCTGTATAAGCAAAATATATTGATGGAATTTTTTCCTGTCAGAGGGGAAGAATAAAGAGTAGGTGAGGGTGACTGCTTCAGCAATAAGGAAATCAGGCGAGGACAGTAGTAATTTTTCTTTAGTCTGTTTCTTTCTTTTTGCTTACTTATTGATTCTCTAATTAATACATGAGACGCCACTATAGCCAGAGCGGTTTTACATTAATCGAGTTGCTCGTAGTTATTATTATTGTCGGCATTTTAGGTGCGATCGCTTTACCATCGTTTTTGAATCAGGCAAATCGAGCGCGATCGACAGAAGCCGAAATCTTTCTAGGCAGTTGGCTGCGTGAACAACAAGCCGATTACTTAGAACAGGCTGAATTCTCCGATTATGTTGGTGAGCTTGATGCTGGCCTTAATAATTTCACAATCCTAGTAAGACCCTTTACAAATCACCAAACTGCAGCTGGGCTAAATGTTTCGGGATTGCGGATCCGGGCGCTGCCGACCGATCCAAGCCTTAAACAATTTATGGGTAAGGTTTGGTATGACCCAGACAGTAATCGAGTCGATTTTGTTATCTGTGACAGCGAAGGGACTAATGCATTCATGGAATCTAAAACATTTTGCCCTGATTAAAACTCGTCATTTTTAGTAGTGATAAATTGCCTAACTTACACCTTCGACTTGAGTTGATTCTTGCCAGAGCGCAGTATTTTGCCGCAAGCTGCTGAAATCTCCGTTGCCGAGAATTAAGTGGTCCAAAATTGGTATTCCTAATAGGTTTGCAGCCTCTAGTAGTTGACGGGTGAGCTGAATATCTTCCTCAGACGGATTTAGACTACCGCTAGGATGATTGTGCGCGACAACGATCCGAGTCGCTCCGTGCTTCAATACTTCACGAAAGATATCGCGGGGATGAGCCAGAGTCTCTGTCGCCGTGCCAATAGTAATAACCTTCATCCCTAAGATGCGATGTTGGACATCGAGAAAAAGTACCGCAAAGCGTTCTTGGGCTTGCCACATCAATTCGTGGCTCATAGCAGCGGCGGCCACGCTAGGGTCATCCACCACTGTTTGCTCAGGTGGGCGCGATTGCAACACCCGCTTGCCCAATTCAATCGCCGCCAAAATACTAGTGGCTTTAGCAGGCCCAACGCCTGGGATTTCCATAAGCTCTCGGGGTGATACGTCCCGCATGACGCTCATGGCATCTCGCTGATTCTCCCCCAAGCATTGCAGCATGTATTGCCCCAGCCCCACTGCTGAAAGCTTACCTGGCCCCTGCCCAGTACCTAACAAAATCGCAATCAACTCTGCAGTGGCTAAAGTTTTGGCCCCATGGCTGAGTAGCCGCTCGCGTGGGCGCTCACTAGTGGGCATGTCGGTCATACGCACTTGATAGGTCGTCATAGATGCACCTGAGCCAGTAAGGTAGGTGGGCAAAGCCCTACTTTCATTAAGCCCAAGAGATTTTGTGATTTAACGGTGAGTTAATTTATGAAGGCCACAGACTCTAGCTCAATTGATTACAAAGCCCTACGCCGACGTCTGGGCCAATTCAGCTGTTTAGAAACGCCCCCGGTGCTTTCTGAAACTGAGAAAGCTTCGATTCGAGATGCGCTACAAACATTTAGTAAGGCAGCGGATTACGAAACCTTGGGAGTTTGTGCCGATACGCTGGCGATCGCTCAAACAGCTTTAGAGAGCTATGTTGAAGCATTGAGCCGACCGGTGCAATTGTCTTTGGAAGCGCGCAACGGGCCAGTCTATCTCAAATTTAATACGCTCAAGGGGGCTTGGTATTTAGATGGCTACGTTGGAGCTTCACGGGGAGTATTAGTGTCATTTCACGCTTCAGAGCCTGAGGTCGATTTGGTCAACGGAACGTATGGGCCATTTCCTTTTGATTTATTCGAGCTATCTCAATGACGAGAACCTGAGGGACTTTGCCAAACATTTATAGGGTGGTAGACACTTTAAAGATCGGGCGTTCCATCCATGAAGGTAGGGGCGATTGCATCCGTGTTTTCCCAGATTATTGGGG
>CAZFWL010000156.1:0-6708 GCA_964522775.1 uncultured Halomicronema sp. | reverse complement strand
AGATGGCCTGTTGCTCAGGCGATGTGGCCTCTGTTTCAGCGGGCAACTCTGGCGGCGGTGTGAGATCGGAAGCTGGGGCGGCCGCCTCCTGAGTCTCAAACCAAAAGCTATTAGCTTTAAACCGGGTCAGGCTAAAGCGAATTTTGAAGAGTTGGCGATCGCGCAGGCCGCAGGCATAGTCAACCACAGTTTTACTTTTATCCGCGCGCTCACCAATTTTTTGCCCCGCAAACAGCTCTTCCTCTAGCTTTTGAATCGCGAGTGCGCCCTCGTATGCTGTGTTGAGTGCTTTTTCTCGCCGTTGAGAAAACCACTTCGAAACTTGAGCTGACGCCTCTCTAAATTCCATAGCTTGCCTTGCAGTGCGCTCAGTCGAGCGGCCGACACAAAATGATCTCCTCAAAATATAGGCATTGACCGCCCATCCAGATCACAAACTCAACATCATTGCAATTTTGGTGGCGCGGCTTTCGTCATTCCCCTACCGGTGTGACGCGGCATTTGGAGTGGATGGCGATCGCTAACTACTAATAATCAAACATGGCGAGCACGCTTAATTTTTTATTCAGCTCTGAAGGTAAAAGGCCGAAGATACGGTTTACTAGTGTGGGCTAAGGCCTAGCCGAGTCAGGCGAATCACAATCACTACTTTGAACTCAACACGTAAGGATACTTAACCCTATGTCTGATTTAACAGTTTGGAAGTTTTCCAGTCCGACGGGAGCAGAGAGCGTTTTAACGACCTTGGCCGAGTTGCAAAAGCAACATTTGATTGACATTAAGGATGCAGCGATCGTCACTTGGGCCGAAGGCAAGAAAAAGCCAAAAACCAAGCAGGCACTCCCCCTGACGAGTCTGGGCGCATTGGATGGCGCGTTTTGGGGCATGTTGTTTGGTCTAATTTTCTTCGTGCCCTTATTTGGTGCAGCCGTGGGAGCCATCACTGGCGCATTGTCCGGCCATTTTCGGGACTACGGCATCAACGATGACTTCATCAAAGAGGTGCGCGATAAGGTCACTGAAGGCACGTCTGCCCTATTTTTGTTGACGGAAGATGTCACCCTCGACAAAGTCGAAGATGCCGTCAAAGGCTTCAGTCCTGAACTCATCCAGTCCAACCTGACCAAAGAGCAAGAAGCGACGCTCAAGGAGCATTTCAGCGCGGCTGAATAAGTTGTTATCCTCAGTCGTCTAAATTGCGATCGCTCCTTCCATGACTCATTCACTCTCTAGTTGGCAACCGACCGCCACCCAGCGGATACAGCAGTTTGTGGCAGCAGTCACCAATCCCCAGAGTGATGCGTATGTGGCACCGGGCGATCGCATTGCGACATTCGACAACGATGGCACCCTCTGGTGCGAAAAGCCCTTGTATGTACAACTCGCGTTTGTTTTAGCCCGGATTCAAGCGCTGGCACCTCAGCATCCCGACTGGGTGCAGCAAGAACCGTTTAGTTCGGCATTATCTGGCGACCCAAAGCGCTTGCAACAGCTCCGTTTGCCGGAAGATGTCCTGCCCTTAATCGCGACCACCCACGCGGGCATGGAGCAGCAGGCCTTTGAGCAGGCGGTGACCGATTTTTTCGCCCAAGCTCAGCATCCCCGCTTTCAGTGCCCTTACACGCAACTGGTGTATCAACCCATGGTTGAACTGATTGCGTATCTGCAAGCGCACCAGTTCTCGGTTTATATCTGTTCGGCGGGCGGGCTCGATTTCATGCGGCAAGTGACGCATCAGATCCTTGGCATTCCCTCGGCACAAGTCATCGGCTCATCGATTCAAAAGACCTATCAACCGGACGGCAGCTTCCAACGCACCGCAACTCTGGTGCAGCCGTTGAATGATGGCCCTGGAAAACCCATTCATATCGAGCGACACATTGGTAAACGGCCGATTATGGCAGCCGGGAATGCTGACGGCGACATCGAGATGTTGACCTATGCCACTCAGTCCCCAGGTGCGGGTTTGGCACTCCTCATCCACCATGACGATGCTGAGCGCGAGTACGCTTACACTGCTGGCGCGGAAAAAGCCTTAGCGATCGCCGCCGAAAAGGATTGGCAGGTCATCAGCATGAAGACCGATTTTCTCAAAGTGTTTCCGACTTAAACAGTTCCTTAGAGCAACGCCCAAGCTCAGTTTGCCAGCTATAAATCAGCATCACCAAAGCGGCTCATCAGTTGCCGTTTGGCTCAGTGGGCATCATGAGGCAGCTCAATCCTATCCATAAAAGAATCCTGATTTCTCCCACCGCAGTTTTAAGTGGTTGAGCAATTTCGGGGTTACTATTTTAAGCAATTAGAATTTTTAGATTTTTGATTCCATGAAATATTCTCAGCTATGTTTGTTGCCCCTGGCAGCACTTGCTTGGGCTACTGCTGTAACCCCGGCAGTACAAGCTTCTACGGCAACACTTACACAAACCGAGGCCTCTGACAGTTCATCGCCCGCTATAGCTAACGAAGTAGCAAGCTCGCCTTCACCAGGTGTCAATCTGGCCCAAGCTTTGAGCCGTACGAATCTTTCTACCACCTCGTCCGATGCGGTCACCGAAGCGGCGATCGCGCCCAGCTCCACAACCGCCAACTTGAACGCAACACCTGCCCCAGCAGCGACAACGCTGCTGGACCTAGAAGCAGTCGCGGCCACCATCACTCCTGTCACCACCGCTGAGCCACTCACCGTAGTCGAACTGGTGGAACCCGGCACTGGCAACGCCTGGACACCGGCTCAGTCCGCCAGCGCCCTGAACAGCGACAGCCCTAATCTTGCTCAGGCTGTTCCTACTAATGAAACGAATAACGGATGGTACGTTTCACTCGCGCCCGAAGTGGTCTTCGGTTATGACATTGATACGGACGGTGGCAACGTAACCGTGCCTTTAATTCCAGCACCTGGCTT
Source organism: uncultured Halomicronema sp. (assembly GCA_964522775.1). Lineage (GTDB taxonomy): Bacteria > Cyanobacteriota > Cyanobacteriia > Phormidesmidales > Phormidesmidaceae > Halomicronema. The sequence continues at coordinate 3,806 of CAZFWL010000156.1, read as the reverse complement.
ACCGCCAGTGGGCACCACCACCATTCCCCTAGACGCAACCCTGGATACCGATACTGGCTTTGGCATCGGTGGAGCTGTCGGCTATCGCTTCGACAATGCCCGCGTTGAATTTGAGGTAGGCTACAACAACAACAATGTCGATACCATCACGGTTAATGACATTGAGGCGTCGGCTGATGGTGACATCGGCAATTGGAAGTTTTTGATTAATGGCTATTACGACTTTCCCACCGACAGCCGCTTCAGTCCCTATGTTGGCGGCGGGGCAGGGCTGGCGATTTTATCCGCTAATGATGTGTCAGCATCATTGCCTCCCTTTGGCGCCGTCAGCATTGATGACTCCAGTTCCAGCTTTATCTTCCAGTTCAAGGTGGGGGCAGGCTACGAAATCACTGAGGAAGTGACTGCATTTTTGGGCTATCGGTTGATGGGCATTCCCGGACAAAGCTTCGAAGTGCTCGGCACCGATTTGGACGCCGATACGCTCTTTATCCATTCACTTCAGTTAGGAGCGCGCTACGAGTTTTAGCGTCGCCAAAAACAATCGCCAGGAGTGTAATACTCCTGGCGATTGTTTTAAGAATTCTCGGCAGCAATCAGACCATCATGGAATCGCGAGCGATCGCAGCCACTGATACTGCGAATAAAGTCCAAGTCACGATTCAAGCCAGACTACCTGGTCGGACTGTGTAAGCTTTATGCATTGGGTAGCCATCTTGAGCATAAATGCGATCAACGCAGTTAAGGGCAATATCCAAGTCCTTGAATACCGTCAGCACTTCTTCTTTACCATTGGCGTACAGCACGCATAGTTCCCAAAGCATAAGCGCCTCCTAAAAGCCTGCGATAGACCGTGAGAAAAGGTTGAAAGACATTTGTAATTGCCTTCAACTTCAGCATAGTGCGGCATTGGGCGAGAGCAATCCGCAGAACTATTGATTCTGACAGTTCTGACCAAAAGGCTTAATGGGCGTATCTGCGCACAATCCACAGAGTCACCATTTCCACATACTCGTTACACCGCTAGTGATGCTGGGGATCACATTTCGGTAATGTGGGCTTTGTGGGCAAGGAGGAAGAGACACCGTGACTCAATATGACTGTGTGGTGGTAGGGGCAGGGCCAGCAGGCAGTAGCACTGCCTACCACCTCGCTCGACGCGGCGCGACTGTTTTGCTATTAGAACAAGCAGCGTGGCCCCGGTCGAAGCCGTGCACCGGGGCTGTTTCACCTCGCGTAGCAGAGTGGTTCGATTTTGACTTTGCCCCAGCGCTAGCAAACACGATGCGACGAGTGCGCTACACGTGGAAACTGGGGGATGAAATCACTGCCGAGCTAGAAACCGAAGAACCCATTTGGATTGTGCGTCGCGAGACCTTTGATCAGTTTTTAACCGATCAGGCGATCGCTCAAGGCGCGATCATGCACGATCAGACATCAGTTTCTGGCATCGAGTTAGTGGATGGTCTGTGGCAGATTCAAACGTCACGAGAAACCTATCAGGCACGCTATCTCGTGGCTGCTGATGGGGCTAATGGCCCGGTATCAGGGTGGCTGGGGCTAGAGGGTGTCAAAACTCGAGCAGCCGCTGTGTTGGAATTAGCGACACCGCTACCGCCGGAGAAAGCTGCCCTCAATTTTGAATTTGGGTTGCTGAAAAGCGGCTGTTTGTGGTGTTTTCCGCGCGATCGCGATGCGGTCATGGGCGGCGTCACTCTCTTAGGCAAGCAGACGCCGAACTTTGAGAAAACGTTCGCCACGTATGCGCAAGATTTTGACATGGGCGGCGGCAACTGCCAAGTACATCCCGTCAAGCTGTGGGATGGCAATCGGACGCTGCATACCCAGCAAGCTCTGGTAGTCGGAGAAGCCGCAGCGATTGTCGATCCGCTCTCGGCGGAGGGTATTCGTCACGGCATGTATAGCGGCATGAAGGCCGCTGAGGCGATCTCCGCTGCCCTAGCCGGAGAACCTGATGCCCTAGCTAGCTACACAGCCGCGATGCACGAATGGGGCGACAACATGCAATGGGCACAGCGCATCGCGAGCCTCTTTTTCCGGGTACCTGGTCTTGGTTATCGGGTAGGCATTAAACGGCCGACGATGACCAAGCGGATGGGCCAAGTCCTTGCTGGGGAAATCCAATACAGTGACATCGCCAACCGCATCATCAAACGGCTGACAACCAGCTTCATTCCCGGTCGCTCTTAAAAGCGCGATGCCCATGTTTGCACACGGCTTAGTGACGTCACCCACCGACCCAGTTCACTCATCCACTCACGAACGTGTCTGGAATGTATTTTGCTCGTCGCTCTCTTATGGAGTGGGTTGGGCAAGACTTTGGAGTGCATCGCCCGTGACGCGGCAGAGTTGCCACTCAGGCTTGATGACAGCTCCCATCCGTTCGTAAAAGGAGATCGCGGGGCTGTTCCAATCCAACACATTCCACTCCAAGCGACCACAGTCTCGCTCTACGGCTAGCTGCCCCACCGCCTGTAACAGCGCCTTGCCAATGCCCTGTCCACGGTAGTCAGGCAACACAAAGAGATCTTCCAGATAAATACCCGGCTGCATCAGAAAGGTGGAGTAGTTGTGAAAAAACAGCGCAAAGCCGACGGGAATACTGTCTATCCGGGCAATCAAAGCTTCCGCGTAAGGGCGATCGCCAAACAGATGCTGCGCTAAATCCTCAACCTTGCCGGTTACTTCATGAGCCAGCTTTTCGTAGTCAGCTAAGGCGTGGATCAGGTCAGCGATCGCAGGCACATCCGCAGGCTGAGCGGGAGCAATCGTCAAATTCGGCAAGGAATCAGGCATCGTCTTTGGGAGATTGAAATTTAAGATGATAGTGCGGCAAGAATAAAGACGCCAAATTTAAAGCCGCTTGGACCCAGAAAGTACGGTTTTTGCCCTAAAGGGGTGGGGGTAACCACAGCTATAGTCGAGCTTGAAACAGCAATCCGGCAACCAGTCTTGATGCCTAGAAAGAGATTTAGGCGCCTTGCGGTCAGTGCAACATGAAAGCACAGGTCTACCGTATATATTGTTCTAGTAAGGGCGTCACCGAGAGTATCCTGCAAGCGATCGCACGCGACAATTTGGGGATTTCTTCGATAAAGTTGAGGGGTTATCTGTTGCACGTCATACAGCACAGCCCGCCCAGACACCGCAGGCTGAAAAGATATCAAAGCAGTTAGGCACGGGACGAGCGAGGAGACACGAGTCGAATGAGCAAAGTTGTTGGTATTGACCTTGGGACAACCAACTCAGTGGTCTCCGTCATGGAGGGAGGAAAGCCCGTTGTCATTGCCAATGCCGAAGGAATGCGAACGACTCCCTCAGTCGTAGCCTTTAGCAAAGATGGTGAGCGCCTCGTTGGGCAAATGGCCCGGCGACAAGCCGTGCTGAACCCACAGAATACTTTTTACGGCGTCAAGCGCTACATGGGTCGCAAATATGGCGAGCTTAACGCCGACTCCAAGCGAGTGCCTTACACCATTCGTCGCGGCGATAATAACGAAGTGCGCATCCAGTGTCCCCGACTGGAGCGAGAATTCGCGCCCGAAGAAGTGTCGTCGATGATTTTGCGGAAGCTGGCCGAAGAGGCCAGTCGTTACTTGGGGCAGCCGGTGACAGGTGCAGTCATCACTGTCCCCGCTTATTTCAACGATGCTCAACGGCAGGCTACGCGTAATGCTGGACGCATTGCGGGCTTAGAAGTTAAACGCATTCTCAACGAGCCCACATCAGCCGCCCTGGCCTACGGTCTAGACCAGCAATACAGCCAGACGGTATTAGTCTTCGAC
>CAZFWL010000155.1:0-6773 GCA_964522775.1 uncultured Halomicronema sp. | reverse complement strand
CGTAACGCGCTAGCAAGGCGGCACAACTTAAGCCCCCAATGCCACTACCAATCACGACCACATCTGTTTTCATCGATATTCCCGCCCCCTGCCTTTTTCTTTTAGTGTGGCGAAAATTGAGTCGGGCGGTAAAACTGGCGATCGCGGGGACTCCAGCCGCCAGAAATTGGCTGTCATCCCCAGCAACAGCTCTACCCTACCTTGAGCGCTAGGGTGAGCAACTGCCGCGCGATATCAAAGCTGGCATGGAGGCGTTGGGTATCGCGATGGAGTTTACCCATCAGCATCGCCCCCTCAATCACCGTCATGATTTGCGACGCCAGCAGAGCAGGGTCGATTGTGGGCAAAAGTTGGTCACGTCCAGCCTGCAAACGCTGAGCAATGTCCCCCTCCCACCGGGCAAACACCTGCTGCAAATGGTCGCGAAAGCTGTCGTCTTGCTCCACCAAGTCCACGATCAGGTTACCGAGCAAGCACCCACCGCAAAACGGCTCGCGGGTTTGCTTCGCTTCTAAAGTATCGAGAATCCAAAACACCTGATCGATGGGGGAGTCGTACTGGGTTGCGGCAGGGGTCAGCACATTGGTTTCCAACTTCTCCCATTCAAAGTCGATCAGAGCGTGCCCCAATGCCTGCTTGGAATCGAAGTAGTTGTAAAAGCTACCCGACGAAGCGCCACTCAGCCGAAACAGTTCACTCAGTCCAGTAGCAGTGAGTCCCTGGCGGTGAATGGTGTCGATGACCGATTCGAGAATATCCTCACGGGTGCGCTTCAAATTGGCCATGGCAACTGGTGAACAGCGGGGCGCGAGGCCCATACGGTGCGACACCATCTTAGCGGACAGTGATGAGCCAAGGCGCGTGGGGAATGGTTTCCTCGAAGGTTCCCCAGCGTCCCTGTTTCAGTTGATAGGACCGTTCCCTGGGACCCTTATTTTTCAAAAGTGGAGAGGGCAGAACAGGCGCCGCATTTGGCGCAGCCAGCATTGATATCTTCTGAAGTCATACCTGCTGCTTTCAAGAGGGCTCCCACTTTTTGATAAAGGGTGAACATGAAGTCACTGCTAGGCGCAGGATGGTTGGCCAAAGGCGTTTCGCTGATGGGCACAAAGGGGACAACGAAGGGATAGACGCCAAGATTGATGAGGTGATCGCTGGCCTCGATCAACGTTTCTAAACTATCGCCCAACCCCGCTAGCAGATAGGTGCTCACTTGTCCCCAGCCAAAGACTTTCACTGCCGCTTCAAAGGCGTCAAAGTAATGACTTAAGGGAACTTCTGCTTTGCCCGGCATAATGCGGGCGCGGACTTCGGGGTCGACGGCTTCTAAGTGCATGCCTAAGCTGTCAACACCCGCTGTCTTCATTCGCTCAAACCAGACAAAATCGTCGGGGGGTTCGCACTGCGCTTGAATCGGCAGATTGACTCGGGCTTTGATGGCTTTGGCGCATTCCGTCAGGTAGGCTGCACCGCGATCGCTGCTGTTGGGCGTCCCCGTCGTCATGATCATGTTGGAAACGCCGTCTAAGCGCACAGCCGCTTCCGCCACTTCCGCCAACTGTTCCGGCGTTTTGCGGGCAATGGTGCGATCGGCATCCAGAGATTTCTCAATGGCGCAGAACTGGCAAGCTGTGGATTCATCGCGATAGCGCATACAGGTTTGCTGCACGGTAGTGGCCAGTACATCGTGGCTGTGTAGCAGCGCAATTTTCCAATAGGGGATGCCGTCAGCAGTGGTCAGCTTGTAAAACTGAGGCTGCTTGGGAAAGGCGATGGGCGCGATCGCCTCATCGGCACGGGCCAAAGTCGCCGTCGTCGCCTCGGTTGCCGCCACCGAATAGGGCGATTGGCTAGCACTGCCCGTGTAGATTGGCACCATGATGGTCGTCCCATCCACCGTCACAGCTTTGTGATCAGAAGGGCCAGCTCCGCCTTTACGGCCTGCGGCACCCACTGCCGGGTCGACCATTTTCAAGCCGTGGGTTTGTAACTCGGTGAGTAGGCGTTGCTTATCCATGACGGTCTCGGGATGATAACTAGCGATAGTGAATGAAACTGAAACTAAACAGTGACCTTGCCCCAGTCAGGTTACGAGATTGAATAGCGAAGTATATGCAACCTCGACGCTAACCGATATTGACAAGCGCACCTGAGAAGCAACTATGCAGGGATATGGCTTTAGCTGCCCAGAGTGAGACACAGTTACAGCTCGGAAGGCTCTATTCGGGAGCCGTTGGGGCTGACGTTGGGGGCAGCGTATCGGCCGCCTCGGAGTCAGCAGTCAAATCGGGCAATGGCGGCAACGGCGCACCTTGAGCCTGCATAACCGACCAAGCTTGCTGATTAAGCTGCAACTTTAATAAATCGGGGCGAGCATAATGACCCACCGAATCCATCATGCGCTTGCGCTTCACAATGAGCGAAAAGTCGAGATCCGCGATCGCCATCCCCTCACCTTCCACCACGGGCTCGCAGAGATGCGCCCCTTCAGGATTAATAATGGCCGTGTAGCAGCCGCCACTCAAAGCCTTATGCAGCTTTTCATTGGGGGTAATTTGCATTTTTTGTTCTGCCGTTAACCAGCCCGTGGCATTCACCACAAAGCAGCCGGACTCCAGGGCATGGTGACGCATCGTCACTTCCATTTGATCAGCAAAAATGGAGCCCACCATCGAACCGGGAAACTGGCCACAGTGGATTTGCTCATGCTGGGCCATCAGGCTATAGCGGGCCAGGGGATTGTAATGTTCCCAGCAGGCCAGTGCTCCCACGCGACCGACAGCAGTATCTAACACCGCGAGTCCGGCCCCATCGCCTTGCCCCCACACCATGCGCTCATGGTAAGTTGGCGTGATTTTACGCCGCTTGTGAATCAAAGTGCCGTCAGCATCAAAAATAAGCTGAGTGTTGTACAGCGAGCCTTCGTCACGCTCGTTGACCCCCAGCACTACCACCATTTCATAAGAGCGGGCGGCACGGCTGACCGCATCCACCACCGGCCCCGGCACGGTCACGGCTTGCTCATACAGCAGCATGTGAGCCTTACCCATCAACACTGGCGGCTCGACAAAAGAAAAATAGGGATAGTAAGGAATAAAGGTTTCGGGAAAAACGATGAGCTGCACCCCTTCTTTGGCGGCGGCAGCGATCGCCTCTAGCACTTTTTCCGTCGTACCGTCGCAACTGTAAAGGACGGGGCTAATCTGCACCGCAGCCGCGCGAACCGTTTTGGCGTCATTCATCAATCTTGGGGAAGCAAACGAACAGTAGGAAACACACACGTCTATCGTAATGCTGCCAGCCCCCAACACAGTCACAGGAACTTAATTCAAGACTGACAGCAACGCTCTATCACAGGGCTGCTCGATTACATGGTCCAAGTATCGAGGATGAAGGCACCTTCTTTCCGGTGCACCAGCACAATATCGAGCACATCCAAGGGATTGATGGGGCGAATACCGGGAATCAAAGACGGCTCACCATGACCGTAGAGCGCTTGCAGCGCAAAGCGACAGGCATACACCTTGCCGCCCTCTTCCATGACTTTGACCAGCTGATTATTCATCGCCATGTGACCAGGGAAGGCTTCATCCCCTAGCTTTGGAAAACCACGCTGAACCCCCAAGGTAACCCCTGGTCCATAAAGCAACACGGAGGTTTCAAACCCTTTGCGAATCAGACGAGTTGCCTGCAATAAATTCACCAGACCAATCGAGCCTTCAAACGCCACGGTGTGAAAAGTCACTAAGGCTTTCTCACCCGGTTCCGCTTGGACATCGGGAAAAACTTTCTCTTCGTAATCAACTAAAAAATCGCCTGCCTTATGGGCTGGGGTCGTAACTTCAGGCATGAATTCAATTCCCAAAAAACTTCGAGGAGTTGCAGTTGCTTTCAACAGCAATAATTGGCACCGTAAAGGTCTCATCACCTCATCCGTGTATCGAGATTGACAAAATCTTTAGGATTGGCGCTAAAGACAGTTTCTCTTATGCCTTAAAGGCAATAATCAGCAGATCTTAGGCCACCGACCTATCTAAAGTGATAGGTGAGCGATCTCGCCTCTCAAGGCTAGTGACGGCGAAAAATTGCCTGCAATTGCTTGTCCTGAGGGCAATACATCGATATTGCGTCACTGTCTCAGGACAACATTTCTGTCCTCAAGTATCTTTAGGCAGCTCGAGGATACATATTTTCATCGCTTCGCCCTAGTGGTATCGACAGAGCGCTTGTATCTGTAACAAGCAATACACGAAACGTTAATTTTCCCAATTACGGTGAAATCAATCGAACTTCAGCTCCATGACAGTCTCTCTTGGTTAGACATTTTTAGCTGTTTAGAGGTTGGCTTTTCCCAAAGAATTTGCGGTTGTGCTGTTTGGGAAAATTAGGTTGTCAGTTTTGATTTTGAGTTCGTAATCATCATTTTTTGGGTCAGGTTTTTAAGTTATGAAAACCCACTATTCCGTACTTATTGTTGGGGGTGGCCAAGCGGGACTCTCAGTCAGCTACTACCTCAAACAGCGGAATCTCGATCACCTAATATTTGAGAAACATCAGGTCGCGCACTCCTGGCAAGACAAGCGCTGGGATTCTTTTTGCCTGGTGACACCCAATTGGCAGTGCCAACTGCCGGGCTTTCCCTACCAGGGAGACGACCCCAACGGCTTTATGGTCAAATCGGAAATTGTTGACTACGTCAAGGCTTATGCCAAGAGCTTTGATGCTCCTGTGCAGGAGGGAGTGGAAGTGACACGGGTGCAGCAGCAGGGCGATCGCTTTGCCGTGAGCACGTCCATGGGCGAGTTCACCGCTGACCAAGTCGTGATTGCAGCAGGTGGATATCACAAACCCCGCATTCCTCGCCTGGCAGAACGGCTGCCGCGATCAATTCACCAAATACATTCGTCGCAGTATCGCAATCCCGAGCAGTTGCCCGAGGGCGACATCATGGTGGTGGGTACGGGACAATCCGGCTGCCAGATTGCTGAGGACTTACATTTGGCTGGGCGGCGAGTGCATCTCTGCGTGGGTAGTGCGCCGCGATCGCCCCGACGCTATCGCGGTAAAGATGTAGTGGATTGGCTGGATCAAATGGGCTACTACGACATGCCCATTGACGAGCATCCGCAAAAGGAAACAGTGCGTCACCGCACCAACCATTACCTAACCGGACGCGATGGTGGCCGCGAGATCGATCTGCGACAATTCGCCACCGAGGGTATGCAACTCTATGGTCGTTTGCAGGATATCGACGGTGATCGCCTCTACTTCAAACCTGATTTGAAGCAGAATCTGGACGGTGCAGACGCGGTGGCTGAAAGCATCAAAGAAACGGTTGATCGCTTTATCGAGCAGCAACAACTCGACATTCCCCCCGAAGCGCCCTATTGCCCCATCTGGGAACCGCCAGCAGAACCGACAGCAGTGGCGATCACCGAAGCCAAGATCAGTTCAGTCATTTGGTCTACGGGCTATCACACCAACTTTCAGTGGATTGAAGTGCCAGTATTCGATGGTCAGGGCTATCCGTGCCACGATCGCGGCGTGACGGCCATCAAGGGGATGTATTTCATTGGCTTGCCCTGGCTATATACCTGGGGGTCAGGGCGGTTTTCTGGGGTCGCCCGCGATGCTCAATATGTTGCTGATCATCTAATGACCAAGCGCAAATTCCAGTCGCCATTATTAGAGCGCATTAACGAAATGGCGATCGGGTCTTAAGAGGCGACACCGTTAGTCGCTCGAATCTTTCGGGCGTCGCGTAGACAGCTCAAGGCTTTTTGGTTAAGCGTCGTACTGTTTTTCGATGAATGATCGACCGGCCATCAGGGCAGCACTGCTGGTGGTGTATTCGTAACCGTCATTCAACACGTCTAAAGCTGGGTTAATCAGCCAACACTGATATCCGCGTTGACGATTATGACTGACACCGATAATCCATCCTGGCAGTGCCGACAACTGCACGAATTGAGTATTTTCCATAGCTTCTATAGATTATTAAATTAATCTTAAGCTAAAGCGTACCCAGATTGTTGCTGGCTAATCTCAGCAACACTGCGTAATTCTGACGCGCTTATTTTTCTTTAGCGGACTGAAATTCTCGAGGGGACTTTCTGAGGAATTGTCCGGCTCCTGCATTGCCGGATGCACAGCAAACGTCACCCGCAGACTGTGCTAAAAATATGGCCAATCCCCCATCATGAGTGGGGTAGCGCCGCTAGACGCCCTTCAGAGAAAGCCGCTTAGGTTAGATTAAGGCCCCCATTTGGCGATCGCTATTTGCTATTTTCTTTGTTCCCCCATGGATGACTGGACTGCCGCATCGTTATGACGAATCAAAGTATTGGCCTGGAATCTGACCTGTATGACTACCTGCTACAGGTATCTTTACGAGAGCATCCCGTCTTAGCGGAGCTTCGTGAAGAGACAGCGCAGCATGCCATGGGGCAAATGCAGATTGCGCCAGAGCAGGGGCAGTTCATGGCCCTCTTAATGCAGCTGATGAATGTACAACGGGCGTTGGAAGTGGGCGTCTTCACGGGGTACAGTACTTTGTCCGTAGCGCTCGCCTTGCCCCCGACAGGCCAGCTCATCGCCTGTGATGTGAGCGCAGAGTACACCGCGATCGCTCAAAAGTATTGGCAAAAGGCTGGAATAGCCGACAAGATTGATTTGCGCCTAGCGCCCGCCACCGAGACCTTGCAGCAATTAATTGATACGGGTGAGACCAACACCTTTGATTTCGCCTTTATTGATGCGGATAAGAGCAACTA
>CAZFWL010000154.1:0-6785 GCA_964522775.1 uncultured Halomicronema sp. | reverse complement strand
GCCTAGGGTGCGGTATTGCTGAGCAAAGGCTTGCATCTCTGCATCGGACTCGACTTTGATAACGCCGCCTTCGGGTCGCTTGGGCAGGGTAATCATGCCACCCGCAACTTGACTCGGCATATCGGGGTTGATCGCCGTGCTGGCCTCAAGCGCAATCCACTGGCCGGTGCCATCCGCATTGAACTTAGCAGCATAGAGCATGCCGTCAGTCATTAGCTGGGAATTCGCTTTGCTAGTGGGATTCGCCACAGTACCTGTACTGACGAATTTGTAAAGATGGCCGCCCCGGCGATCGCATCCCGAATAAACCGCCAGCTGTTTATTTGCGACTGCACGCACCGCTACTGCTTCATGGCGAAAGCGACCGAGCCAAGTGTGCTTAACGCCATAGTCGTCAGCATTGGCCGGGTCAACTTCCACCATCCAACCGTACTTATTCCCTGTGTAGCCAAAGACGCCACCTAAGCCGTCAAAATCATTGGCTTCGACGATGAATGGTTTCTCTGAGGTAGGCAATGAGGTGCCATCGGCAAAAACGGGCTCTGGCACATAGTTTTGAAAGTTTTCTTCAGCACTGAGCACTGTGCCCCAAGGTGTGGTTCCACCCGCACAGTTGTTAAAGGTGCCGATGATTTTATCGCCCAGATCGTCAATGTAGCCCTGGCCAGAGGCTTTGTTAAAGACAGCGACTGCTGGGCCAGTACTCAACAAATAACGACCATCGGTGAGTCCCGAGATGCCGGTAATGCGGCGATCTGTAGCTGAGAAGGTTCGTTCCCAAGCTCCCGTGGCATTGCGACGCACAGAGATAACACCAATGCCAACATCGACCAACGCTTCTTTACCGAGTTCGCGTAGCTGAGACTTGAGGGCGGCACTATCGGGCACGTCGTCGAAGTTAATACCGTTTTCGCCTGCAGCTGTCGCGGCGGCTTTAATGGCGTCTAAAGGTAATGATGGACCGATAACCTCTGGATACGTTTCAAGCCAGGTGCTGCCACTAATGTATTCAAAATTGATGGTCAAGTAGCCTTCGTTTGGGGTGGTTTCGACCAGGGACAAGTAGTCGTTGTTGTAGCCAAAGCGAGAATCGCCGATTTGATCGCCCCAGGCTCCAATGACGTCATAGGTGTACCCTTCAGGCAACACAACATCATCTTGGACAACGTACTGGCCAAATTTAGCAACTTCGTCCTCTGGTGCCAGGCCCAGGTAAGGCAAGGGCATGGGGCCTTCGACTGGCTGGAAAGGAAGATTGCTGCTGGCCATGGCTGAAACGCTTTTCAGGGGTGCTGCCACGGTTTGGTCAGTGCGTCCCCAGGGACCTAAAGCGGTAGCCCCAGCGGTGGCTCCCATAAACATTAAAAACTTTCTGCGCTTAAGGCTCATAACAACCCGTGCTCTCTGCTCAACAGTAGATGGGCTGGTGTTATCAACTGATGCGACTGATAGCCTGCATGGCCTTATGACCCTGACAACACCTAGCTTCCAGTGCTAAATCTAGAGGTGTCAGATTAATGCCAGGTAATGTGAAAGTTATGGGTAAGAGAACGTGCTTGATCGAAATGATGACGCTACGGCACAGGGACTGAATCTAGTAGAGATTGGATGAGAGTTGTTCCTTGGTGACCGCCAGCGGGGATTAAACGATGGGCTAAAACGTATGGCGCCAGCTGCTTGACATCGTCAGGTAAGGCATAATCGCGATCGCTCAAAAACGCCAGCGCTTGCACCGCTCGGTAAAACGCCACACTGCCGCGAGGGCTAACACCTAAGGTGATATCAACATGGTCGCGTGTAGCCCGCACCAGCGCCAAGATATATTGTTTGACGGACGCCTCGACCCGTACTGCCGCACAAGTAGATTGAATACTCGCGACTTCTTCTGGGGTAATGCAGGGCAATAAGTCTTGGGGGTGAGTAGGAGCTGTCAACCGATCCAGCATGTTGCTCTCTTCAGCCTCGGCAGGATACCCCAGGGAAAACGACAAGGCAAAGCGATCCATCTGAGCTTCTGGCAGGGGAAAGGTCCCCTGATATTCCACCGGGTTTTGGGTGGCAATAACGAAAAATGGTGTGGGTACAGGACGCGATACCCCATCCAGGGTTACCTGGTGCTCTTCCATCACTTCTAGCAAGGCGGACTGAGTTCGCGGTGTGGCTCGATTGATTTCGTCTGCCAGCACCACATGAGCGAAAACAGGCCCTGGCAAGAACTGAAACTGACCGCTGCTAGGATTCCAAATGTTGGTGCCGGTGATATCTGCTGGGAGGAGATCAGGTGTGCATTGCACTCGCTGAAATGAGCCATCAATACAGCGGGCTAGTGACTTCGCTAAGAGCGTTTTCCCGACTCCGGGCACGTCTTCTAACAGGGCATGACCACCAGAAAACAGTGCGACTAGCACCAGTCGGATGGCCTCTTCCTTGCCGACGATGGTTTTGCTGAGATTGTCAAACAACTGCTGGACGCGATCGCTCATACCCAATTCCTAACCGTGATGCTGGCTTTATGATGCCCCGCAGGGAGTAAATTGCCCACTACAGGATAGCCAGCGCCGCTGCGCAATCAGCCTGAATCTGAGCTTTGAGGTGCTCCAATGAGTCGAAGCGCTGCTCAGGCCGCAGGAAATCTTTAAGAGCCACGGTTAAGGTCTGGCCGTACAAGTCGCCTTGCCAGTTCAGTAAATGCACTTCAATTGACTGATTTTGACCGTCGACTGTCGGTCGCACCCCTAGATTCATCACTGCAGGGAGCGCCTCATCGTCGGCATGACCTGGTACACCATAGACCCAGGCGCTATATACGCCAGTGCGCGGCAAAAACTTCTCGGGGGGAACCTGTAGATTCGCGGTGGGAAAGCCGAGTTGGCGCCCGAGTTGCTGGCCTTTGACGACGTTTCCTAATAGCCGATAAGGCCGCCCCAGCAATTGTTGGACCTGATCCATATCACCGGCGCATAACGCTTGCCGAATGCGAGAACTGCTGATGCGATCGCCCCCCTTATGAGCCAAGTCAACTACGGTAACGCGAGTACCTTGCTGTTCGGCTAGGCGCTTCAGCAGAGTGACCTCGCCTTGACGTCGATGACCAAACCGAAAATCGGCCCCCACGCTAATGTGGCGAGCTTGCAAGCGTTTCAATAACACTTGCTCGACGAAGGTCGTAGGAGGTAAGTTCGCCAGCTCTGCATTAAAGGGCAGTAACACTAATTGCCGCACCCCGAGCAGTTTCATGAAGGCTGCTTTTTCGGCGAGGGGTGTGAGCCAAGGCCGTGACTGATCGGAGAAAAATTCTTGAGGGTGGGGATAGAAGGTGACGACAGTCGGAATCGGGGATGGGGCACCTGGGGGTGGCTCTGCAGGAGGTGTCGCTGGCTGAAAATCGCAAGTATCGAGCAATAACGGACAGCGATCGCTGTACCCTTGCAGATTGCCAAAGGTAGCGGGAGGTGTGAGGTGTTGGGCCGCTAATATTTGAGAAGCACTCGGTGCACTCGGCAAAATTGGCCGAATGACCGTTTGATGCCCTAAATGTACACCGTCAAAATTCCCCAGGGCGATATGCGAGGGGGTGTGAGCTGTTGTCAGTGACGAAGTAATCCACACGTTTACATTCTGACATAATCCGCTACCACACAGGATGAGATGGCCGGAACTGACATCATGATGTGGACTGGCGTGAGGTTTGGGGGTGAGGCTTAGCTGGAATTCATTTGCAAGATTACTAGGCTAAAACTGCAGGTTCCGGAGCGGACATTAAGTCAATGACCATGCCCTCTTTCGCCACAACACTGTTGGGAAACTGCTCCGCTGTGTCTTGGGCAATTTCATCCATGAAATCGTCGTTATGAAGCGGATCGTGGTGGAAAATGACTAATTGCTTAACGTTAGCGGCTTTAGCAACCTTGACGGCTTCTTGCCAGGTTGAATGGCCCCAGCCCACTTTGCTCGACTTTTCGTTGTGATATTCGCTGTCGGTATAAGTCGCGTCGTAGATCATGACATCGGCATCGCGAGCTAACCACAACACGTTTTCATCCAGCCGGTCAGGAAAATGCTCTGTATCTGAAATGTAAGCGGCGGCTCGTCCCTTCCAACTCACGCGGTAGCCGACAGCTTCCCCGGGATGATTGAGCAAGGTGTTCTCAATTTTGACTTCGCCGAGTTCTACTGCTTCGCCAACATCAATGTCGCAGAATTTCATATCAGCGCCCATGATTTGAAGCGGTACAGGGAAATTCGGGTGCAGCATTTGGTCGTTCAATCGCTGCTCAATGGTGCTGCCGTTAGGGGCGATCGCGCCGTAAATATCAATCTTGTTGCCCGGCACAAAGGCTGGCACAAAAAATGGAAATCCCTGAATGTGGTCCCAGTGTGAGTGAGTAAAGAACATGGCCAAATTGAAGGGCATCTCAGAGAGCAGCTTGAGTCCGAGTTCCCTTAACCCAGTGCCACCGTCGAAGATCAACAACTGGCCACCCACCCGCATCTCGATACAAGAGGTGTTGCCGCCATAGCGCACAGTTTGAGATCCAGGGCAAGCAATGCTGCCACGGACTCCCCAAAAGCGGACCAAGAACTGGTTTTCTGTATCAGACATGAGTGTGTTGCTTCAAGTATTGGCGATTTGCTGCGAAAGCTGCTCCGACACTGACCATTAATATGCCCTAATGGTATTGAAAATCTCGAAAGTCTGCTTGATCAAAGTTTTGCCCAAGATAAATTGTTCGCAGCGGTTTGTGGGGAATCTTTACAAATCCACAGTGTTTGAATCGCATCGAGCTAGTTCATGATTTCACGGCTCCGTCAGGTGCATCAGGATGAAGCGATAAGCGATTGCCCTGGGCTTGCCAAGTTTGCAACTGCATCATTCCTAAATGTGAAGTGAGGTTATATTGCAACGGTGTCATCGTGATCCAGTTTTCCTGAATTGCCATGACATCGGTGGGCATTTGTGCCAGCTCAGCAAACTGGGGAAGTTGCTGCAATTTTTCTGCCAAGACTTGATAGCTATCTTCATCGTGAGCGACGGGTTCCAGCACTTCACCGGCTAACCAGTAATAGGTTTTACCCCGAGGGTCAACACGTTTTTCAAACATATCGATGTAACGACGCACGCCCTGGCGCGCAATAGTGCATCCTTGAATTTCTGCGGTGGCGACCGGCGGAATATTGACATTCAGCAGCATGGGCTCGGGCAGGGGCTGCGCTTTGATGGTGTCGAGCAGTTGCTGAGCAAACTGAGCGGCAGTCGTAAAGTCACGGGATGTAAAACTCGTCAGGCTGAAGGCGATCGCTGGAATGCCCTCAATGACTCCTTCCATGGCCGCTGAGACTGTGCCGGAATACAAGACATCAGTCCCCAAGTTAGCTCCCTGATTAATGCCTGAAAGCACCATGTCGGGAGGACTGTCCAGGATTGCCCCGAGCGCTAGCTTGACACAGTCAGACGGGGTGCCAGAGCAGGCCCAAGCTTGAATGTGGGGATGAAACACCCCTTCGACGAGCTCTGCTCGAATGGGATCATGCAGCGTTAGCCCATGTCCCGTGGCAGAGCGTTCGCGATCGGGACAGACGACCACTACTTGGTGCCCAGCGGTGGCAAGGGTATCAGCCAACGCCCGAATGCCCATGGCGAATACCCCGTCGTCGTTACTAATGAGTAGTTTCATAAAGTCTCAATCTGACCCTCTCACTTTAATTAGGCAACGCGCATCAAAATCTTAAGTTTAGGGGGAGCCGTGTGGTAGCTGAGAGAAAGCAAACTAGATGTCCTGTTGGGTGGTCGTTTGCTAGCCAGGCGATCGCGTCCCCCATACATTAGAGTAGTTAAAGTGTTCCCGCTAAGGCTGAACTGCCGATCAATATAGTGCTTTGCTAGCTAGCCTGTTGAGCCAAAATACATGGCACGCTGGCAGGCAATCGTACCGCTTGTACAGAGAAATGATCGTCAAGTTCTGGCTATCCTTAGATGTTGAGCTGTCGTCGATTTTTGTAGTTAGTATCCTGGCATGACCCCACCTTCCGCGAGTTTAGAAGCTGATCTGCAAACCTTACAGACCGCTGGTGAGGCTGCGATCGCCGAAGCCGACAGTCTTGAAGCGTTAGAAAAAATCCGCTTAGACTATCTGGGCAAAAAGGGCAAAGTCTCTAAAGTGCTCGGGGGTATGGGAAAACTGCCGCCAGAAGATCGGCCCCGCATTGGTTCCTTAGCGAATCAGGTAAAGACATCCATTCAAACTCAGTTAGATGAGCAGAAGGCCGCTCTGCAAAATGCTGCGATTCAAGCGCAGTTGGCTGCCGAAACTCTAGATGTCACGATGCCCGGTGTATATCAATCCCAAGGGCGTGTGCATCCCATCAACAGCATTGTTGATCAAATTACGGAAATTTTTGTCGGGCTCGGCTATACCGTTGCCAGTGGTCCAGAAGTCGAGTCCGACTATTACAACTTCGAAGCGCTCAACTTCTTGCCAGATCACCCGGCGCGTGACATGCAAGACACGCTTTATTTGCCTAATGGGGACTTGCTGCGTACCCATACATCAAACGTGCAAATTCGCTATATGAAAGAACACGAGCCCCCTTGTAGGGTGTTGGCAACAGGCCGCTGTTATCGCCGAGATACGGTGGATGCGACCCATGCCGCCGTGTTCCACCAAATCGAATTTTTTGCGGTGGATAACGGCATCACGTTTACTGATTTACGCGGTACCATCCGCGCCTTCATTGATGCGCTATTTGGCGATATTCCCATTCGCTTTCGCCCCAGCTACTTTCCC
>CAZFWL010000153.1:0-6790 GCA_964522775.1 uncultured Halomicronema sp. | reverse complement strand
CTGCCGTAGCTCAAAAAAGGTTTGGGCATAGTCTTTTAGAGCGGGACTTTCCGACGGATGCACGACGTTGACCTGATCGAGATCAAGGCGAATCTGGTGCTTGTCGATGACCCGCTGCACATCGTGGCGGTGCCCCAGCAGCGTTAGTTTGACGATGCCTCGGTCAAGCAGCATGGCCGCTGCTTTGAGAATGCGCGAGTCGTAAGCTTCGGGCAGCACAATATGTTGCAGTTGAGACTTGGCCCGCTCCATCAGGTTGTAGGTAAACATTTTGGGCGTCATGCCCCGCACCCGCACGGCGCTGATTTGCTGCTCTAGTCGCTGCAAGTCCACGTGCTGGTCAAACATTTGAATACTGAGATCGATTTTTTCGCGATCGTCGGGCCAAAGCGTGCTGTGCACCTCATTCACCTGGGCCGCGGTGGTGAAGGTGTCGGTCTGGACGGAGAGAATGGGGAGCGGATTGGGGATGCCTTCGATCAGGTGGGCGATCGCCGGGTCCGGATCCATGCCAGTGGATAGCAAGATTCCCGCCAGGGGCGGATAGCTGCTGGATTGATGAGCCTGCAACATGCCCGCGATAATGTCGCCGCGATCGCCCGGCGTAATGACCAAACAATCCGGTTCCACCCAATTCAGGCAATGTTGCAGCTGCATCGCCGCCACAATCCGCTTGGCGGCCAAGTTTTTGAGGCGGCGATGGCCGTACAACACTTGGGCTTCTAGTTGGGCCGCAATATCTCGCATCCGAGGACTTGCCAATCGGGCCTGCCGGGGAATGACCGACAGCAATAAACCCCGCAGCCCAAAGCGACGAAATAGTTCTTCTTTTAAGGCATTGACCGCATCGGGATCCGCATTGTTGAGAATAATACCGGCGAGATCGCACCCCGCTTCTTGATAAGCCTCTGCCGCCATCTCTACCGGTCCCAGAGCTTCGGCAACGGTGCGATCGTGGGCGGTGCCTAAAATCAGCACGGGCGCACCCAAGTTTTTAGCAATTTCCTGGTTAAAGCTAAATTCAAAGGCTAAATTTTCGGCGAGATAATCTGACCCTTCACAGAGTAAAAAGTCACCTCGCGATTCCAAGGCTTTGAATTTGCGAATGATGGTGTCGATGACTTCGTCGGTGCGGTGTTGCGAGATGAGATCTTGGGCTTCGCGCGATCGCAACCCGAAGGATTCTTCATAACTTTGCTTGAGATCAAAGTGATTGATGATCAGGTGAATATCTTCGTCTTGCTCCTCCTCGGGGGCAATGACTGCTGCGGCTGGACCGGAGCCCTGAATCAAAGGCCGAAAAAAATGCACCCGGGTGATCCGCCGCAACAGCAACTCGATAATGCCCAGGGAGACCAGCGCCTTGCCGCTACCTGCTTCTGCCGTACTGATGAACAGTGAATTCGTCATCGTGAATTCTCCTTGCCAATTCGAGACGGCCAAGTCAATCATGTGCAAGCCACCTAAATTGAATCTCGGAAAACGCTCTGGCCAGCAGATATTAACCATGACTTTTGAATTCAAGCGTCATGGCGACAAGTGTTATCGGCACGGCAAGCATCATTTTGAGGGAGAGAGGTCAGCAAAACAGGCTGTGCGAAACTCAGTTTCCGGCGTTTGCTTAACGCTTTAGAGCGTGTCCACTCGGCGCGGTATTACGCTTTGCGTGGATTGTGAGGTTTTGCCGATGAAATTAGCTATCATCGTATAGTTCAAAAGAACTATTTCGATTGTTATGGTTCAGTACACCTTGACTCAGAGTCCCGAAGTAATCCTCGATGTGGCGGGTAAAGATTCTCGCAAAGCCCGTGAGAAGGCCATGGATCAGTTGGTAGAACTGATGGATGATGGCAAGTTGCCCACCAACTTGGCCGATGGATTTGACCCTCAACAATTTATCGAAGTGAAAACGCCTGAACCGACAGCTGATGTCAAAAACCAGGAAGATACGGTGGTCGAAGCCGTGCAGATTCTCAGCCACCTGGCGACGCTCAAAATGAAAATGCAGGACTCCCGTGAGGAAGCGCTGGAGGTGCGTAAGCTAATTGACTTGTTGTTTACCGATGAGCCTATCAGCGAAGAGCAGATTGCAAGTTTGAAGGATGGCTTCAAAACGTTGAAAGGCTTCGCCCAAACGAATGTCAAATATCGTGATGCACGATCGCAGGCTGAAACTGCCCGCCAAATTTTGGATGATGCTTTGCGCCCGTGAGAAGGTATTCAACCGTTGCGGCCTGACTGCGCTTAAGGTTGGCTTTTATTGCAAGTTGCGATCGCATGTTAAGCCTTTCTCGATGACTAAAAATGGTCGCTTTAAAATGAGATTAGAGAGACCCAAAGTTTACGAAACGCTCTTTGTAAATAACTGGTCTTTGCTGGTGATGCCTGTTGGTCGCGATTGGTACGTGTCCGGCTGACGCTGGCCCAGTTAGTGGCAAGTTTGGGCGAGTGAGGTCTGAGGCATCGCGATCGCCCCCAGTAGCCGAGTACCTAATTCAGGAGGCTGTTATGTATCGCAAGATTTTGGTGGCTGTTGATCACTCTGCTCTGCGCACCCATTTACTCGATAAGGCGATCGGACTCGCCAAGTTGATGAAAGCAGACTTGATGATTCTGCATGCCTTATCCGCTTACGAAGAAGGCAGTCCGGGCCTCCCGGTGCGGGCATATCACTCGTACTATCCCATCAGCGACAGCGTTGCTTGGGAAACGTATCAAAAGCGCTGGGAAACATACGAACATGAGGGTATTGATGAGCTTCGGCAATTAGCGGCGACGGCGACTGCTCAAGGGGTCAAAACTGAATTCACGCAAACGGCAGGGGATCCTGGCAGAGTGGTTTGCGATATGGCCGAAAGCTGGCAGGCTGACATGATTGTGGTCGGCAACCGGGGGCGGACCGGCATTAGCGAATTTTTCTTAGGTAGTGTGAGCAACTATGTGATGCACCACGCGCCTTGCTCGGTGCTGGTTGTGCATACTGCTGAAATCGCCCATGACCAGGAGAAAGCTGCTGAAACGACTGAAACCGCTGGGGCGATTGCCTAACCACGTTCCCTTGCAGCGGGGTATTCCCTTGTTAGGACGGCTCCATGCGTCTGAACTTTCCATAGCGCCAGGGCTTACAAAACCTGGCGCTATTTAGTTGTCCCAACTTCCAACACACCTCGACATCTCGATAACATGGGGCATAGTTTTCTCTGCCTCTTTTCACATAAAGGGCATTGCCCGAGGAATGACGACACGTAAACGGCTGATCCAGTCCGTAAGCCTGACTCCGTGCTCGATCGCTCACAGAAGTCTCTACAATTCATAAGGGCACACATCTTTGAGCACGATGGCGGGGCAAAACTCGATTTCGCAGCAGTTAAGGAAAGAGCGCAGACGCGATCGCGCCTGGCCCTTTTGGCCCATCGTGCCCCTCTATCCCTATGGCCAGCGGCCTACCCTGATGCGGGAAGTGGTCAAAGACACGATTTGGACATTTGACCAGTACCAAGGCATCTTTTACGTGGTGGTCCCCATCCGCATGACAGTGGTGCGACTGCAAGCGGGTGGCTTACTGGTTTATTCTCCGGTGGCCCCTACGGGAGAATGTGTCGCCATGGTGCGATCGCTCGAAGCTCGTTACGGCGCGGTGCGATACATCATTCAGTCCACCACGACGGGGATTGAACATAAGGTTTTTGTGGGGCCGTTCGCCCGCCGTTTTCCCCAAGCCCAAATTTACGTGGCGCCCAATCAGTGGAGCTTTCCGCTTAATTTGCCACTGAGTTGGTTAGGGCTGCCCGCCCAGCGTACGCAGATCTTGACTGATGATCAGTCTGCGCCCTTTGCCGATGAGTTTGATTGGGCTACGCTCGGTCCCATTAAGTTAGGGCTAGGTCCCTTTGTCGAATTGGTCTTGTTTCATCGCGCTACCCGCACCCTGTTGTTGACTGATTCCCTGGTGTCTGTGCCCAGTGAACCACCGCCGGTGCTGGAACTCGATCCCTATCCGCTGTTATTTCATGCTCGAGATCGCGCCGATGAAGCGATCGTGGATACCCCCGAAGCCCGGCGACGGGGGTGGCACCGTATTGCCCTGTTTGCATTTTTCTTTCAGCCCAGCGCACTCGATACGCCGACCCTCAGCGCTGCTTTCAAAGAGGCAAAATTAGCCCCCGATCGTTCGCGACGTGCTTACTTTGGTCTGTACCCATTTTGTTGGCAAGCCGATTGGGCCACTTCTTTTGAAGCGTTGCACGGCGGCGGGCGACCGTTTGTTGCGCCCGTCTTACAAACGCTGATTTTTAACCGGGGTCTGCAGGAAGTGCAAACTTGGGTCGATCAAGTATGCCAATGGCAATTTGAACGCGTCATTCCTTGTCATTTGACGGCCCCACTAGCCCTAGGGCCAGCTGACCTCCGAGCGGCTTTCGCAGCGGTGCTACAGCCGCAGCGGGAAGCCGGTGATCAATCTTTACCAGCCCCAGATTTTGCCTTCCTCAAGGAGCTAGATGCAGGCTTAGTGCGGCGAGGCATCACGCCGCCAGCTAATTCAGCTCCGTCCCCCTGCGATGTACCTTAGCTGACCGAACGACTGCTCCGGGGCTAGCTATCGTCGGCAGCACTCAGTTTTGATATCGCTCAGATTTTTTGTGCGGTTTTCCGCAGTCTGAGGACATAGTTATGTTAGGATTAACAACCGTGGATGGCGGGTCGATGCCCGAGTGGTTAATGGGGGCGGACTGTAAATCCGCTGGCTATGCCTACGCTGGTTCGAATCCAGCTCGGCCCATCCACGCTCGCCCATGTAGCTCAGCGGTAGAGCACACCCTTGGTAAGGGTGAGGTCACGAGTTCAATTCTCGTCATGGGCTTCTGAAAAGGCTGGCTCTGTCAATACAATCGCCGCCTCACTAAGTATTTTGAAAAACCGGATAACAGTCAGTCAGGCCAAAGGCTTGCTGATGTTGGAAATTGTGAGCCTTTTATTCTCTTTGGCATCGCATAAAGTTTTTTGAGCAGACGCGCGAGCGATAAAGACGGGGCCGCAACAATCCGTTCCAAAGTTGCGATTTTGAATTTAATGACTTTTGTTGAATCCAGAAGAATCTATGGGGATTTTTGCCAGCCATTTAATCTGCTTGAACTAGCTTCTGGATAAGGATTTCGGGCCTGATATTGAGATCTGTTTCTGGTCGGAGATTTTTTGATTTCCAGGCACGGTGTCGGTGCACGATCACAAAAGCCAGATCCGGATAAATTTGCTGCTTTTATCAATTCTTTAGATTGCTTAGGGTGTATTTACGGACATCTTTGCTGTAATCTTGATTTCCGAGAAGGGCAACGTGCGGGTTTTCACCACTTGGCGTCATTGCGTTCTGTGTGTGACTGCCGCTGCTACTTCACGAGTGTGGTGCTTTCGAACATTTAAGACCCTGTATGGGGTCAGCGTAGTCTTTCTATGACTCGCACTTGAGGATGTGAACTTTGTCTCCTGAATAGAATGTTGCGACTTGATTGGATTTTCTCCATTCTGGGTTCTGCATGCCGACTTGTCGGACATTTAGCCCATTTGTTTAAGCGTCGATTTTGGCTGCAAGCTGCGATCGCCTTCTTGGTGGTTCAGCTTCTCCATTGGTCTGGCTCGACGCCTACGTTGCCTAGTGTTGGGTTGGCTCCGGCCACGGCCCAGACGGCAGTGACAGATATTGTTAACCAGGCAGGCGCCAGTTACGTAGACGCCAACAACACGCCTCAAAGGACTCTTTCTAACCCGACAACCCTACAGGGCGCTGGAACACCACCGCTGACCATCATTAAAACGGCTGATCGCGGTGCTGCTGAGCCCGGTGACGTTGTTGTGTATCGCCTGTTGGTTCGGAATCCAGCAGCGACTCCTGCCGGACCATTGACCATTACGGATGAATTGCCGCTCGGTATGCAATTCATTGAAGAGTCGGTTCGCACCTCGCCGCTACAGTTCACCAGCATCACAACGAACGATCGCAGCTTCACGCTTGATTTCGGCGGAGCCTCGCTGGGAGCGGGTCAAGAGCTCTCAGTGGTATACGCCGCATTGGTGACGCCGGATGCTGTTCGCGGCTCTGGTCGTAACGTGGCTCAGGCGATCACTCCTACCAGCACTGCATCTGCAAGTAACGAGCTAGCCATTCGTCCCGGCATTCTGGCCGACTGTGGCACCTTAGTCGGTCGAGTCTTCGTCGACAAAAACTTTGATGGAGAACAGCAGGCGGGTGAGCCTGGGGTTCCGAATGCGGTGGTCTTCTTAGATGATGGCAACCGGATTTTGACTGACCCTGACGGGTTGTTCTCTGTGGCTAATGTGCTCTCTGGAAATCGGGTCGGCACGCTAGACCTAACTAGCTTGCCGGGATATACCCTGGCACCGAACCTGTTCCGACTGGCCGATAACAGTCAGTCAAGGCTTGTACGGTTGGAACCGGGTGGTCTGGCTCGCATGAACTTTGGCGTCACACCCGCATTTGGGGAGGAGCAGGGGTGATGAAAACCTTACTCGCAATGATTGGCTGGCTGATGGTCAGCGCTTTAGCAGCTGATGTGATGGGCGTCGCGATCGCCCAAACTACAGATGAAGGAAACGATGCGGCAACAGCGGCAGAACCCGAGGGCGGCGACTCGATGCCGGTGGTGAATCTGGCTGCTGCCAGTCGTGACGTCACCCTGCCGTCAGAGTCAACTGCAATCGCTAATGCCTCTACGGATGCTGCGGCTTTATCAAATCTCGACTCGGTTGGGGTGGGTAATTTAGCCTCGCCAATTCA
>CAZFWL010000152.1:0-6823 GCA_964522775.1 uncultured Halomicronema sp. | reverse complement strand
CGGAACTGGACCCGCAAAGTGTGGGAGAGGTGCTGGCCCCGCGACTCATGACGCTGCCCCAGTCGTTGCGCAAGCAAAGTCTTGAGGCCATGTTGGAATATCCCGACCGCGAGTACGCTGAGACTGTGCGGCAATTGGTCAACACTGAACAGCCGCCTGAGATTCTCGCGCTAGCGCTGCGCTACATCTGGATCACCGAAGACAGTCCCGACATTCGCAACTTGCAGTCTTATCTCAGTTCAGAAGTTGATCCGGTGGTGCGGGGGACTGCCGCTTCTTTAATGCTGAAGCATGGTAATGCCCGAGAAAAAAATGAGGCGGTGAATACCCTGCGGCAAATGCTGACCCACGATCGCGAACGGGAGCGAGTCATGGGCTGTCGAGCCTTAGGAGAAGCGGATTATTTACAATCGCTGCGGCTCTACATTCCGAATTTGCTACAGGATGAATCGCTGCGGGTGCGGCGGGCACTGCTAGAAGCGATCGCCGCCACCAATCTGGAAGAATACTACCCGTCTCTCATGAAGGCGCTGCAGTACAAATCGACGCGGGAAGCGGCCAGTCAAGCCCTGACCCGTCTCGGCAATGACGCCTTGACCATGTTGGAAGAAGTGGCGCTGGATCCCTATCGGCCCGATAGTTTGCGCAATCAGGCTTGGCAGGCCATTGGCAATATGGGCAGCGACGCGGCGATCGATTGTCTGCTGCAAAATTTGATTACCAGTTGGGGCAGCACCCGGCGGACGCTGCTGCGGATTTTGCTTCGCATGGTGCAAGAAACGGGTTTCAAACGCAATCAAGGAATCGACGCCGCACTGGATCGGTTTGGCCGGGACGGGGTGGAAGATTTGATCAACCAGGAATTGACGTTTATTGGGCAACTCTATGGGGCGTTGCTGGATCTGGAGGGCAACGTTTCGCCAGGCCGCGAGGCTAATTTGCTCCAGCGGGCGCTGCAAGAGTTACAGAAGGACGCGATCGAGCGCATCTTCATGCTGCTGCGGTTCATCTCGCCACCGGGGGCGATTCAGGCGGCTCAGGTGAGTTGGCAGGGGGGTAGCGCGTCGAACCAAGCGCGGGGTATTGAAATTTTGGACAATACCCTCGACATTCCCAGTAAACGGGCGATTTTGACGATTTTGGATCGCCGGAGCTGGGGCGAAAAAGTAGACGTGCTGCGAGAGAGCAATTTGTTTGACTATCGGCGAATGCCACCCAGCGATCGCCTGCGCTATCTCCTGGATCTGCGCTATTTTCTGTCCGATTGGGCCCTGGCCTGCTGTTTTCATTTAGCGCGGGCTCAACGCTGGAGCCTCAGCGCTGAAAATACCGTGGCCTGTCTCAAGCACCCCACGGGCTTTGTGCGGGAGGCTGTGTTGTCTTATCTGCAAGTTGCCTCGCCTCGCGTTTTGCGAGAGCTGCTGCCGCTCATGCGCAACGATCCGAATGAGCTGGTGACCAATCAGGTGGAACAACTGATGGCAGAATTACGGGTGAAGTAAGCAGCGATCGCCCCAATCCTGGATAACACATCGTCTGGAGATGGGGGTGGTCACAGCCTAGGTGTGTCAATGCGGGAGGGGTGGCGAGTGCAATCGGAGCAGATATCGTTTCCAAGCAAACGGTTGGAGCTAAGGACCGACCTGACTCTGGCTTATCGGGAAGTCGGGACTGGCCCCCCAGTGATGCTGCTGCACGGCTTGGCCGATCACAGCTTAGTGTGGCAAAGCCTGGCGCGGCATCTGAGCGATCGCTACCGTTGCCTGGCACCCGACTTGCGGGGCCATGGCGACAGCAGCAAGCCCCCCGCCTCGGAATATGATGCCCGGCTCATTGCCGATGATCTGGAGCAATTTTGTCAGCAACTACAGCTCGACACTGTGGCTGTGGTAGCGCACTCTTGGGCGGCAAAAGTGGCGCTGTTATGGGCACAGCGGTGTCCTGACCGGTTGAGGCAGCTGATTCTGGTCGATCCCTTTTTCGTGAATCGGCTGTCGGCAGTCTTTCGCCCTACGTTTCCCATCCTGTATCGCACTTTGCCCTTTCTCAAAGTGATGGGGCCGTTTGCGGACTTGGCGCAGGCCCAGACTGTGGCCCAGGGGTTGAAGCAGTATCGAGGGTGGAGCGCGCAACAACAAGCGGTGTTTCACGCTGGCATGGTGCAAGAGGCGGATGGGCAATGGCGGAGCAAGTTTGCGATCACCGCCCGCAACGGCGTTTTTGATGACATTCTGCAAACCGCTGGATTGACCGCACCGCTGGCGACGCCGACGACGCTCTTGCTACCCGATGAGGGGCTCAATCGCATGGCGTGGCAAACGCGACCTTATCACCAATATTTAACGCAACTCCGAGTCGAAAACATTCCTGGCAATCACTGGCCACATTTGGTGGAACTGGAGGCGTTCAACGCGGCGATCGCCGAGTCGTTAGCACAATTTGTCACCTCTTAGGTCAATTTGCCGAGGCACCTTGTAGGCTGTGGATAGCCTGTTTTCACCATCGTCCTATGCGTACCGTCCCCGTTACTCAAACCCATCCCTACGTACAGCTCACCAACTGGATTTTTCGTCCCTTGGAGTATATGGAGACGAACTATCGGCGCTACGGCGATTTGTTTTTTGCCCGGTGGGGGTTGTTTGAGTGGGTGTTCGTCAATCATCCTGACGCGATTAAAACTGTCCTGAGTCAGGACATGGGAGCCGCCATCAGTGCCCCCGGCGAAGCCAACGACATCCTCAGGCCGCTGATTGGCGATCACTCGGTGATGCTGCTGTCGGGCAACCAACATCGCCAACGCCGCAAGCTGATTATGCCGCCCTTTCATGGCGAACGGCTGAAGGTGTACGCGGACCTGATTCGCCATATCACGTTAGAGGTCATGGCCGAGTTGCAACCTGGTCAAACGCTGCAAGCCCGATCGCTCAGCCAAAAAATGACCATGCGGGTGATTTTGCAAGCGGTGTTTGGCCTGCACGAGGGCGATCGCTGTCGGCGTTTAGAAAGTCTCTTGGCCGAACGGCTCGATATGGTCAGCAAGCCTTTGGCCTCGACCGTGGTGTTTTTCCCGGTATTGCGCAAGGACTATGGCAGCTGGAGCCCTGGGGCGAGAATTGCTCGCCTGTCCGCAGAAATTGATGACTTGATCTATGCCGAAATTCGCGAACGCCGGGCGGCGGTGGATGCAACTCGCCAGGATGTGTTGTCACTGCTGATCATGGCGCGGGATGAAGCGGGGCAGGGATTAACTGATACCGAGCTGCATGATGAGTTGATGGCGCTGTTGATTGCCGGACACGAAACCACCGCGACCGCGATCGCTTGGGGGCTGCATTGGGCTCATTACTTGCCAGACATCCGACAAAAAATCCGCGATGAGATTGCTGATGCCGATGCGGGCGATGATGCGATGGCGCTGACCAAGCTGCCGTATCTGGAAGCGGTCTGCAACGAAACTCTGCGGATTTATCCCGTGGCGATGTTGACCTTTGCGCGAGTGGCGAATCAGCCCCTGGAACTCATGGGGCACACGATTGATCCTGGCACGATGCTAGTGGGCTGCATTTATCTGCTGCACCATCGCGAAGACCTGTATCCCCAGCCGTCAGAGTTTCGCCCAGAGCGATTTCTTGAACGACAATACTCCGCTTTTGAATTTATGCCCTTTGGCGGTGGAGCGCGGCGATGCATCGGTTACGCCCTCGCCATGTATGAACTCAAAATCATCCTGGGCACGCTGCTGACGCATTACGAGTTTGAGCTAGTGAGCGATCGCCCCGCCATCCCCGAGCGACGCGGCATTACCTTGGGCATGAAAGACGGGGTCGAAATGATTTACCAAGGGCCCAGCCAAGTCCCAGCTTCGGTGCCGGCATAGTCATTGACCAGCGCTATGGCGCTCAGCCTCGCTGCCAGTGTCTTTCCCCTCACTGATTTTTGCCGACTCGTGGGTTCTTGTTTGATACTGGACAAAGTAGCAGGCTGATTATCTGGGCGGTATCATGCAGCAGGTCAGACGACAGTGGGTATGGCTCGTGGTGAGCGTGTTGACGTGGGGCGGGCTGACGGGGCTCGCCTGTTCCGCTACGGCTCCCACCACTGATGAACAGCAGGTCAATTCATCGTCTGCCGCTCCGGCCACGCTAGCCGCAGGGGAACCAGCGGAGACTGAGTCCTCCAAAGCGTTACTCGCGCAAGCGTTTGAAGCGGCCACAACGGCGGCACAACTGGCCCAGTCGGCCACTACCGCCAGCGAATGGAGTGCCGTCGCAACTGCGTGGTCAGAGGCAATTCAGTCTTTGCAGGCTATTCCGACTGACAGTCCAGAGTGGTTGTTTGCCCAGCGCAAGACCCGCGAATATTTGGCAAACCAAGCGATCGCCCTCCAGCGGGTCGAAGAGTCGGCGCGATTAGCCATTTTTCCGCCTTTGGGGAATCCCGTTTTAGACGAGCAGCTCGCGCTTTATTTGTCGTACATTGCCACCTTTGACAACCCTGACATTCTGATTATTGGCAGTTCGCGAGCCTTACAGGGCCTGAACCCACAGATTTTGCAACAGCGGCTGGCTCAGCAGGGCTATACCGACCTGAAGGTGTATAACTTCGCGGTGAATGGTGCGACCGCCCAAGTAGTGAGCTTTATTCTGCGCTATCTGTTGACTCCGGAGCAGATGCCCAAAATGATCGTTTGGGCCGGGGGCTCTCGCTCGTTTAATAGCGGTCGTTATGATCGCACCTTCGCCCAAATTTTAGAATCGCCGGGCTTTGCGGCCGTGCAAGCGGGCGATCGCCCCGCCTTTGAATTGGAGACGCCCCTCGCCACCACCCTAAACACGGTCAATACCCGCACCGCCGCCCGCGATAAAACTAGATCGCTGTCAGTCAGCAGCATCAATGGCTATGGCTTTTTGGCAGTTAATGAGGTGTTTGACCCAGAGACTTACTACCAAAGCTTTCCACGGGTGGCAGGGGCCTATGACGACGCCTACCTCAACTTTAATTTGGAAGGCGTGCAGGCGGTTTCTACCCGGGCGATCGCGACCTACGCTCGGGGCAACAACATTCCCCTCGTGTTCATCAACCTGCCCTTGAGCGATGATTATTTGGATGAAACGAGATCGGGGTATGAGCAGCAGTTTCAGCAGTTTTTACAGCGAGAAGGCCAGAATGGCGGCTTCACCGTCGTGGATTTGCTGAACGAGTGGCCGGGGCAAAACAATTTCTTTGCGGATCCCAGTCATCTCAATCGTGTGGGTGCTGCCCAGGTGGCAATTCGAGTATCGGAAGATGACACCATTCCTTGGGATGTGCTGGACGATGTTGCGGAGCTCGCGGAATAAGCGATCACGAAAAAACTGCTCGGGGTGTTGCCTGAGCTGAAGCCATTGGCTCGCCGAATCTGCCCTAAATCTGAGACTAGGTTGTACCGATTCTCTGTAAACGCTCTACGGCTCTGCCGATCCCCCGCTGTCGCCGCCCCCTTGGAAAAGGGGCTTGGGAAAATGTATGTGTAGTCATGATTTTCAGGATTGTGATTAATCTGTCCATCGACTGTCGCACGGACAGTTAGGGAGTGTGAACGAGTCGAGACTTTATGGCCGCCTGGGTTTACGCTAATGCTCAATCAAGCTGATCAGCAGGCGAACCGGTGCCTGCCAATATCGGCGGTGTTGGGGTTCGGTCGTTTTGAACGCAGGGTGAAAACATGGCGCTGTATGCATTTGATGGTACGAAGGATCGCTGGGATGGGCAATCGCCCATTACGCCCACAGCGAAAACTGCGAACGATCGGTATCTCTCGAATGTTGTGCTGTTTTATCAAGCCTATGCCCAGTCAGGATTGCCCGCGCACTACTTTCCTGGGGTCGGCTCCACGATGGGGCTGCTAGACCGCATCTTTGGGGTGGCTTTCGGCGCTGGGGCATTAGGCATCGTGAATAAAGCCTTTCGCCAGTTGCAGAAAAATTTTCGGGCGGGCGATCGCACCATCGACATTGTGGGCTATAGCCGGGGGGCGGCGATCGCTCGTATCTTTGCCGACAAAACCTTTCGGGAATACGCCAAGCTCTCCGGTCCTAATGGTGCGCCCTTAACGCAGCCGCCCACCATTCGCTTTCTCGGACTGTTTGATACGGTGGCGTCCTTCGGCATCCCGTTCAATGATCAGGAATTGTTCTTCCAAGAGCGCATTCCCCCCACCGCGCAGCAGACCTTCCATGCGCTGGCGCTGTATGTGAAACGTAAAGGGTTTGGCCTGGATCGGGCCTATGGCGACGGCAATATTTTGGAAGTGTGGTTTCGGGGGGGACATAAGGATGTCGGGGGCAATGCCGCCCTCCCCAATGGCGAACCCAATCGTACTCGGGGCAATATCCCCCTGGTGTTTATGCTGAAAAAGGCGATCGCTGCTGGCCTTGCCCTTAAGGTCAATTTTGATGACTACCCCATCGACAGTCAGGCCACGGTGACCCTCGATGCGAATACGCTGGATAGCGACCCGTCTCGTCAGCCTCAGCCCTACGACATCTTTCACTACTCGCTATTTGATGAAGCGGGACAGGAAATTACCTTTCCGGGCTGTGTACCCTTGCCGCCGCGAGAGCAACTGGTCATCGAAGAACCGTTCAATGAGCCGGAGCTGTCGGAGCAGCGGGTGTTGCAGTTAACGCCCCAGTTAGCTGCTGCTTATCCCAATACTCAAGCGATTTACACCAAGCTCTACGAAAGCTTGGACGCTTAAACGATGTCTAGGTTGGGCGCTAGTAGACAACCTCACCTAACCTCTCCTTCTTAAGGAGAGGAACCAGAATCTCGCTAAACCTCT
>CAZFWL010000151.1:0-6835 GCA_964522775.1 uncultured Halomicronema sp. | reverse complement strand
CAATCAAAATGAAGTCGGATGCAGGTGATTCCATCTCAGGTACAACGATTTCCACAGTAAAAAGTTATCGGTTGGGGGCCAGAAAAGCTTTGAGTTGCTTGACTTGAAACTGTTCTGACATCGATATCACAGTGTTAGCAAATTGTTGATACTGTCCATCGAGTTGCTGGGTTGTTTGAACCAAGGCATCTAGATCACCTTTTCGAGCCAATTCGCGCAGTTCCGACAAAATTTCAGAGGGTGGGCGGATAGTCACTGGGTCTAAAGGGACTGTAGAGGGCACAGCCGCAGGCAAAGGAGACCCGTAAACCCAGGTCAATTGCAAATGTTGCTTGACTAGTGCCAACAATTCGTCAGTTTGTATAGGCTCAGCTAAGAAAGCGATCGCTCCTGCCGCCAAACTTTTTTGGCGATCAGTTTCAAAAACACTAGCAGATGACACAATTTTCGGTACGGTGTGGAGATCGCGGTTCCGGTTCAGCTGGTCCAGTAGCTCAAAACCATTCATCACTGGCATCAGCAAGTCCAAAATAATGAGGTTGGGCTTCCCAGCTAAGGCGTGAGCAAGGCCTTCTTTGCCGTTCTTTGCCTCAATCATTTTGAAACCCAATGGTTTCAGCAAGTCGACCATCACTGAGCGATTTTCCCAGCGATCGTCCACGACTAAGATGGTCTGCTCCGGCCCCTTATATCCAGTTATCGGTCGACCATTCTGGCCCGCAACAGGGCGCAATTGCTCGGAGTCTGCCAAGAACTCGACAGTAAAACTAAACTGACTCCCCACACCAATCTCGCTTTCAATTTCGAGGGTGCTGTCCATCATCTGCACAATTTGGCTGCTGATCGCCAGACCTAAACCCGTACCCCCTTCTCTCAAATGCAGATCACCCACTTGCTCAAAGGGCAGACAAACCTTTTGAATTTGCTCTGGGTGCATCCCCACTCCAGTATCTTGAATCTCAAAGCGTAGTCGGTTCAGTCCAGTTTGGATATCCCGTGCTAATAGCCGCACCCGCAAGCTCACATGCCCAGAATTGGTAAATTTCACGGCATTGCCTAACAAATTGATGAGAACTTGCCGCAGTCGCCGTTCATCCGAAATAATTAGGTTAGGCAGTGCTTGATCGGCCTCATAGAGAAAAGTAATCCCCTTTTGGTCAGCGCGCACACGACACATTTCCACCACGCTTTGTAAGAAAGCAATGAAATCAAAGCTTTGATGAAATAATTCCATCTTATGAGCTTCAATTTTAGAAATATCCAGAATGTCGTTGATTAGCGTTAACAAATGATCGCCGCACTGATAAATAGTCTTGAGCCCCGTTATCCCTCGACCAGAGAGTTTTTCGGTGCGCCCTAGAATTTGAGCGTAACCCAAAATACCATTCAACGGTGTTCGTAGCTCATGGCTCATGTTCGCTAGAAATTCGCTCTTGGCCTGATTAGCATCATCAGCCGCTTTTTTAGCTTTTTCTAAAGCGTTACTGGCCTTTTCTACCTCTTGAATAACTTGTTTGAGCATCAGCTCTCGACGCTGGCTGGCAGTTTCCAATTCCGCTCGCGTATGTTCTGAGCGAGATAGTTTTTTCCTCAGAATACGGTTTTCTCTTTCCAGCATCTGCAGCTGTTGCACTAAGTCGGCTGGATCAGGTGCGGCAGGGGCTGCTGACATCGCAAGTTACTGGGTACCTATCAGAACTGCTGTAAAGGTTTCATTATGAAAATAGGATTTACCCTGATTAGCGAGCGGACAGATCTCACCGTAGGCGTGAAACCCAATATTGGGTAAGCCTGGCAAGACGCTCTGAGCAATACTGTGTTCTTCTAAGGCACGCGTTCCCAACAGTTTCATGCGTGATGAACAAGAAACAATTAGCGCGGCACTCGGTTGTTGACCACAATAGGCTGATTGCGCTTTTTCGAGGGCTTCTCTGGCAGCAGATAAGAGGTCTTCAGTATTGGTTTCAGTGAATTGAATAGAGGAATGCTCTGGAATATTGCCAAAGTACTCAATGCTCCCGGTTTGCGTGTCTTGGTTGTTAGGAGATCGCACGTAGAAGGTATCTTCCCCTGGTTCAAAGACCGCGACGGCTCCACCCCAGGAGCCGCCAGCTAGTTCAATAGATAGCGCATTGCCAAAATACCGCTGATAGAACACCTTGACCGATTGACCATCCACTTCATGGAGCGTATTCCCAATGGCTTTGGTCACGATGCCTTTTCGGCCAATCGGATGCTGCCCGGTCGCCACACCAGAAGATACCAGTAGGTCGCCAAAGAATACTAAGGTCGTCACCGCATCCCTCAAGACCTGCGTTCCAAAGAACTGGTAAGTCTGCTCAAATTTCCAATCATCCCCCGCCAAACCACCAAAGATCGGGATCTCGTCACCTAACGCCCGTCCCAGACCTTTGACCACAGCCACGCCATCAACGCCCAAACCTTCGGCGATCGCATAACAAAGTTTCGGCGCGGCACCATCGAAGTCAGGAATGGCTTGGCGCGCCGCTGCCATCTCGTCTTGAGACGCCCCCAAGCCTAATCCAGCTCGCATCTCAATCTCGTCTGAGCAAAATAGCATCAGCGTCAACGAGTCTTCATGGAACCCGAGTTGAGAGGACATTTCACCGACCGTTGTGCCCCCAATCAAGGCCATATCGGCAAACGTCTCGTCCAGGTAATTGAGAATTGCTTGATGATCAAAATCAATGCCACACAGGAGAATGCCAGCTTGGGGCTGGTGTCCAGCAAGGTGCGCACTGCACTGCTGAATCGCCTCCTGGATCGCCATCAAAGAATCAGGGTCAATACTATGGCCAACTGCAACTTTGAACATAATAAATATCAAGTATACGGAACAGCTAAATCGGTAAATCTGATTCAGACAGGATTTTCTAGTAGATGTCCGTCGACTAAGACGATAGTAACGGCTAGACTGCCTTTCTTCCAACCAGGCACTCTCAATCGATCAATCTAAAGCTGATTTTAATCCCTCAAAGCAAGACAAAAAGGGACTTTAAGAGTAGCTCACGAAACCCGATCAGATTCAAAAAACTGTTACGCAAGCCTTAAACAGAAACAAACCTAATTATTACTGACTGCCTTAGATTTTCTAGGCTCAAAATTAATTATCTCAACCTCTAAATTCAATCGAAATCATAGACGGAAATATCACCGTATAAAAGGCTACGGAGCAATTCAGTGATATTAACTGATCGTTTTTTATGAGCACTTTTTTCTCTACGATCAGAATTATGATCGCGCAAATCAGTCTTGATTTGTGCCTACGGGGTCAGGGTACTCGTAGGGTTACGACTGAGTCGGCTCATTTTTTAAATGAGCCGATTGACAGATCGTTTATGAGTGGATTGCCACAAATCAGTGCAAAAGTCGTGCTCTACCAATCTTGTCAAGATGATGAGTTAAAACGCCGACAAAAGAGTCTTCTACAGGCGGTTCAACATTACAGCAAAGCACTTTCAGAGTGCCAAGTTGTTTAGCAACGTCTGACAAAAGCACAATTTCACAAGGACCGTTAGTTGTTAACTAACGGCCCTGAACAATCCAGTCTGGGCATCGATCTCATTTCCTGACTGCACTCTACCTAGTTTTCTTTTTTTTGGAGTTACTTATGCTGGCTAATACCGATTGGACTACCTGTATCCGTACAGAAATTCCCTTGAACAGTTATCCCAAGTATCAATGGCAACTTGATTTAAATCCGAGCGGACGTCCTCGATTCGAGGCGAAACCGACCGTTTCTCGCCACTTAGTCAAATATGCAGGACCCAATCCTAAAATCTGCCCCTATGGCGATGACGTGGCACCAGTGGCTCGGCTCGCTCCGATCAACTCTTGGCAACAACCGCGAGATGCCTACACTCTGTCAGCTCTACGATTTAAGCTCAATCCTTTTAGCTTAAAACAAGTGAAAAGCCGACCCAGCACTAAGCAAGTCGGCCTACCAGCCCCAGTCCGACACTTACACCGGGTGGCGACCAAGCACACAATTGAGGTCGATCGCGTCTTAAAAGCACCCTCTTTAACAGAGTTTGAGGTCTCCTTGAACAGGATGCAGCAAGCAATGCGCACCTACTTCATCGATGAACTGTTGCCCTGCATGACGGCCAATCCATTAGACGTGGGCCTCCATCGTCACGAACTCCCTTCTGACTTTGCCGATGATCTCGAGCAGTATGTGCGTCTACAAAATAGTCCTTACCTGTTCTTTGACCTATTGCAATGGCTGGAACGTGATATTGCCCGATACCGTCGGGTCACGGCTCTAGCGGGAGCGCCCGTGACCAATGAGCAAGCGATGATACAAGTCATGCGAAACTGGCGCGATCTCGATGGGCACCGGCGTAAAAAGCCGATTGTCTTCCCCATTGGGGTGCCCGTTAGCTATATCCAGTCCATTCGTCGTAAGGATCAGCCGTTTATGACCAAAGAGTTTGGCTACCATGCCCACGGCGCGATGAACCATTGGCTACAGGAACATATCTGGCGACGCTTTTGCTATCGCTATCCCGATCAACATCGCCTACATCCCTGTGGATTGCTGAAAAAACTGGGCTCTGTGCATTTTGCGTTCCCAGACACCATCTATGAGCTGCACGTTGAGGAGGTTGCCAACCCAGCCAACACTAACTTCTGGACGATCTTGCAAAACTATCTACCGCTGATGGCACCCTGGGCTTAATGAAGCGTAGGATACCGCCGCTGGTATCTGACCTCAGTTGATCCAAAGTTGTATCGCCTTCTCGGGTTAAAGCCTGATGAAGGCGATACGCTTGCACTGCTAATCGATAACAGTCATTCATCTATGGGCATGGAGCCGCAAGTTCGTAGCCTCACGACCCATAAACATTTCATCCGGCTGAGCAAATGACTTGGCACAAGCTACGAAAGTGATCGCCCCGTACTTCGAAGTTAGGATATTGGTCAAAGCTGGCGCAAGCAGGCGAGAGGAGTACCGTTTTGGTGAATAGCTGAGGAGCTAGTTCCGTACTACGTTGCACGGCGTGCTCCATGGTCTCGACAATTTCATAGGTCGCAAATCCAACTGTTTCTAAGCGAGAAGCAAATTGTGGGGCGGCACTGCCAATCAGCAACACACTGGCCGCCTTCGCCTGGATTTCACGAAGCCACTCGGTGTCGTCGCCGTCCTTAGCTGCACCCCCCGCAATCAGGATGGCCGGGGGTGAGATCGCCCGCAATCCCACTGCGGCTGCATCGTAGTTCGTTGCCTTGCTGTCGTTGATGAAATCAATGCCCTGCCAGGTAGCGACCCGCTCTAGCCGATGGGGCACGCCAGGAAATGTTTCCACTCCATGAGCGATCGCCTTAGCGGGCAATCCCGCCAGATGAGCCGCAGCTACTGCTAGGAGTAAATTCTGCTGATTGTGTGTCCCCACCATATGCAGCGCATCAGCGGCAACAATGGGCTGTCCGTCAACTTTGACCCATCCAGCTTCAATATAGGCAAGTGGTTGGAGGGGGGCGATCGCCTCCCGCCCTTGGGTACTCGTCCAATAGGCCTGGGGAAATAAGGCGGCGGCGTGAGTACGCAGATAAGGGTCATCCCCATTCAAAACCGCCTGCTCTGACTGATGCAGCAGCTTGGCCTTAATCGAAGAATAGTTGTCTAAAGTTTTATGGCGAGCGAGATGATCTGGGGTCAATGTGGTCCATAAGCTGATTTTGGGCGCTAGCGTGGATGTGGCTTCAATTTGATAGCTGCTGAGTTCGGCAATGATCCAATCTGGTGGCGTGTCTTGCAAAGCCACTTCACCGATCGCTTCCCCAATGTTGCCGCAGGCCGGAGCATCGAGTCCTGCCGCTTGAAAAATAGCAGCCGTGAGGGCCGTAACAGTTGTTTTGCCGTTAGTTCCTGTAATGCCCACCCAGGGGCGATCGCTCAAATTGCGCCAGGCCAGCTCTGCCTCGCCAATCACTTCTTTGCCCTGCTCGCGCGCTTCCACCAGAGCCGGAATATCCCATGGCACACCAGGACTCACCACCACTAGAGTGGCTTCATCCTGAGCCGAAAAGCTGTGACCCAGTCGGACGGTAACGCCTTCAGCTTGCAACGTCGGCACAACGTCGGCTAACAGGGGGGCATCGTTGCGATCGCTCAACACGACTTGCCAGCCCTGCTGAGTCAACAGCCGCGCCGCCGCGATGCCTGATTTACCCAACCCAATCACATGCGCCTGTTTGTCCATCACGCGGTCGTTACGCTATCAACAACTTCAAACTCACGATCCAACAGGTCGAGCTCACAGGTGCGCCTGAGACCTGTCTTTTTGCACCCCAATGCGAATGTTTCTATCCTTTCACTACGGCTCCAAAATCAGCCAAAACGCGGGCGTGATTGCGGAGCAAACCAAGAAGATTCAAGCGATTTTGCTGAATTGCCGGGTCTTTGTCCATCACCATGACACTATCTGGCCCGTCAAAAAATCGGCTAACGACTGGAGCTGCATTTTCGAGCCCGGCAATGAGCTGCTGATAGTCGCGATCGCGCTGAGCGGTTTGGGTTTGGGGCAACAACGTTTGCAGCACATCGTAAAACGCCCGCTCTGAATCCTGTTGAAAGCGATCCGGTTCGACAACTTGTGCAGGATCGAGCGTGGTCGTATCCAACTCACCCTGTGCGGCTAACCGCGCCGCCCGATTCACGGTTTCGTAGATCTTGGCGAGAGTGCCATCCTGCCGAATGGACTGGAGATAATTGGCACGATCGCGCACGTCTAATAAATCTGTCAGTGCGCGCTGGGTATACGTCGGATCGTTTTCCCCCAGAACCGCATTTACTAAGTCGTAGTCAATG
>CAZFWL010000150.1:0-6846 GCA_964522775.1 uncultured Halomicronema sp. | reverse complement strand
CATTTGCGTTGCCGTTACAGGTTTGACAGCGCCAAAATCCACCAGCCACCAAGCCATCTTTCCCGGTAGTTGCCGGAAGTTGGTAGGTTTAATGTCGCGGTGGATCAGACGATTTTGATGCAGGTGATGCAGAATCGGCAGCACCTGGCGCAAAAAGGTGCGCACCTCATCGCTGTCGAATGGCCCCATTTTTTCTTGCAGTCGCTGTTCTAAATGCGGCCCCACCAGAAACTGCTGTACCAAAAATTGCTGCTCGCCCCGCTCGAAATAGGTCAGCAAATCGGGAATTTGTGGATGCTGGCTCGCGATCGCCAGCAGCTCCACTTCCCGCCGAAAGCGTTCAGCGGCCTTCGCTTTAGCCAATACAGTTTCGCCCTCAGGGGTAAACTGCTTGATTAAACATTGAGCCCCGACCAACGTGGCGCGATCTCGCCCCACAAACGTGTGACTGTTGCGTCCTTCACCCAAGCTATAAACCGCCTCAAAACGATCGCCGAGTCGCAATCGCCAACCACAGCTTTGGCAAAATCGATGGTGATCCGGATTTTTGGGTTCCTGACATTGAGGATTGAGACAATGAGTCATTTGAATCGCCAGCGCATCACCAGGGGCAAATGATCAGAAGCCTGCTCGGCTGCGGTGACCACTTCAGCCTCCAGCAATTCCAAGCTGGTTGGAGTGTAAAAAATATAGTCCAGCTTGAACTCTGGTGCATCAGCGGGAAAGGTGGCCTGGCCCACATCACTAACCTGGGGCGCAGGCACCGACGGTTGAAAAACTGGTGAATCTAGCACTGTCTGAATGGACCGCGGGGTGCCTTCCGCATCTCGATTCAACGCACTGTTAAAGTCACCCAG
This sequence comes from uncultured Halomicronema sp., assembly GCA_964522775.1. Lineage (GTDB taxonomy): Bacteria > Cyanobacteriota > Cyanobacteriia > Phormidesmidales > Phormidesmidaceae > Halomicronema. Next base: position 5,989 of record CAZFWL010000150.1, on the reverse strand, counting down.
CAAGATCACCGGATACTCAGCGGCGTAGTCTTCTGCCAGGGCCAGCACAAAGTCTGTTTGCGCTTGGCGAGTGGGGCGATCAAACGCCTCTAGATGCAAGTTGATCACGACCACAGGTTGTCCATTCATCTCGATTTGGGCGACTTGAGCGAGACGATCCAGATACAGGGCGTTGTAGTAAAACGGCTTGTCAGCGACCTTTGCCAACACAATGCGCTCATGTTCCAACACCGGCCAATGACTCAAAATTGCCTGCCCGGAGAGTATTTGCCCAAAGTGGACAGTCGGCGGCCAATAGGGAAACGGCACGTAGCGCTTGTCCCAGTTGATGGCGATCGCCCGTTGCGGATACGCCAAGGCATCGCCCAATGCCGCCACCTGATCAACGTGAAAAGACCGTCGCGAATCCAGGTCGATTTCTTGAAGCGCAACGATATCCGGATTCAACGGGGCAAGGGCCGCGATCGCGGTAGCTAAATTCTCCTCATACAAACTGGCTTCTGGTCGCACCGCTTGATTATTAGTCAATCCCGATAGATAACCAATGTTGTAGGTCACCATCGAAAACTCATCCGCCTCGGCCCGGAGAGGATAAGCGTCATTCACCGCAATCTGGGCATACTCTGACTCAGGCAATTGCCCTGACTTCGCCCACACAAAGAAAATCGCGACGACAGTCAGCCCCCCGCCGAGCACCACGACTAATCCCCAGAGCAAAACGATCAGCTTATTCATTGCGCACTTTCTTCACCTTGCTGAGAACCGGGTAGACGCTCACAATAAGCGGCAGCTCGCCGACGAACTTTGGTATTCTGACACCTCCACTCCCTTGACCCGCTATGTCGATCAAAAACCTTATTTTTTACGGCTTTCTCGTTTTCGTGCCGATTTCTCTGGCGGCGCATTTCCTTGGCTGGGGTGAACTCGTCGTATTCGTGACGGCGGGGTTAGCCATTATTCCCCTAGCGGGTTGGATGGGAACTTCTACCGAAGAGATTGCCGTCGTTTTAGGACCCTCGTGGGGAGGCCTGCTAAACGCGACTTTTGGCAACGCCACGGAACTGATCATTGCCCTGATTGCTCTGAACGAAGGGCTCGTTAGCGTGGTGAAATCCAGCATTGTCGGGTCGATTATCAGCAACCTCTTGCTGGTGCTCGGATTTTCTATGCTGCTGGGGGGCATTAAATACAAGGAGCAAGACTTTCAACCTGTGATGGCCCGGGTCAACGCATCGGCAATGAATTTAGCCGTGATTGCGATTCTGTTGCCCACCGCCGTCGGCTTCACTTCTACCGCCGTCCCCGAAATCACCCTCCAAAAATTGTCTGACGCTGTGGCGGTGATTCTCATTGCGGTTTACGGGCTCACGCTGTTGTTTTCCATGAAGACCCACACCTATCTCTATGATGTGGGCACCGCTGAATATGCCACAGAGACTGATACCTCCTCCTCAAGCCCGTCTGAAGAATCTACAGAGCCAGACCATGGGGAACATTCACCTAATCTCAGACTCTGGATTCCGGTCTTGGTTGGCGCAACCCTGATTGTCGCCTTTGAGTCAGAGCTTTTGGTCAATGCCTTAGAGCCTGCAACTGAACAGTTAGGCCTATCGCCGCTGTTCACCGGGGTAATTTTGCTGCCCATTATTGGCAACGCCGCCGAACATACCACGGCTGTTACCGTCGCGATGAAAAACAAAATGGAACTATCCGTCTCAGTGGCGGTCGGTTCTAGTATGCAAATTGCGCTATTCGTGGCGCCGATTTTGGTGCTGGCAGGTTGGATACTTGGCGAGCCCATGGACCTCAGCTTCGATGCGTTGGAATTGGTCGCGGTGGCGGTCGCCGTTTTGATTACGAATTCCATCAGCTCCGATGGTCGTTCTAACTGGCTTGAAGGCATCTTGCTCTTGGCGACCTACGCCATTCTGGGCTTTGCCTTCTATTTCCATCCCACTATGGCTTAACAGGTTACAGGGTAAGGAATTGAGAATACCGCCATATCTACATGATGAGTGCAGATGTGACGGCATCGTCAACGCGCGATCGCGTATGCTCAGACTTACCCATAACCGTCAGTGAATGCGATGGCTCTAGCCCATGCCATACTAGTCGCCCTGCTCGACGCCCCTAGCAGTGGATATGACCTGGCAAGACGGTTTGATGGAACAGTGGGATTTTTTTGGCAGGCGAGCCATCAGCAAATCTATCGCGAACTGGCCAAGCTCGAAGCCGATGGCACTATCCTCTCTGAAACGGTGGAGCAAGAAACGCGCCCGAATAAAAAGCTGTACGCCATCACAGATCGCGGCACCGCCCTGTTGACTGAGTGGATGCAGACTCCTAGCGACCTCAGCCCCATCAAAGACGATCTACTGGTCAAACTCTTTGGCGGTCACTTAGTCGAGCCCGCCGTCATTTTGCAGGAGCTACGCCAGCACCGCAAACAGCATCAGACGCGACTGGTGGAATATCAAGCGATCGAAGAACGCTTCTTTCCCGATGTTGAGGCGTTATCACACAAAGCGCTGTATCAATACCTCACCCTGCGCAACGGCATTCAGTACGAACAAGGCTGGCTGAAATGGTGTGAAGAAGCTCTATCGACGTTGCTGCCCCTAGTCGCTCCCAACACGGATGAATAAGTGATTCAGAGATCGCCAAAACCACGCAGACTCCGTAAAAACTCGTAAAAACGCCCTGATACGCGAGACTTGTTCTGAAACAAGGATAAGGGGCGCTGTGCGACAACAATTTTTGGTAGAAGGATGTCGGAACCCTTTCCTCACATAGTTTTAGCGAGACAGGCACAAATAGAAATCAAGACCTCTGTTTACATACAACCTAGCTCCGTTTGATGTGAAGGATTTTATATTTCTGCCGGTTTTATGAAGAGAGAGAAAAGTAATGGGCGACACCATTGTTCTACTGAGAGCACCTCGATAGATTGAGTCTGTCCACAAATACCTATGTGTAATTACCGGCAATAGGCTGAACTCAAAAATTGTGGATGACCACTGAGTGTGTCTGCCTGTTTCTGCCTTTGCATCTCACAAATTTCGTTCGCTTTACAAGGAAAGAAGATATGATCAAGCAAAGTTTATACGCGCTGGCAGGTGCAGCCGTCATTGGTGCTAGCTTCGTCGGCTCGGCCGAGGCCCAAGTTTCATGTGATGTTTCAAACTTTACGCAGTCCATAGACTGTGAGGGTGCTTTCTCTGGTAACGCTACCCCTGATATTCCAGGTAACACTTACTTCGGTATTAGCGATTGGACTGAGATACTGAAGGTTAATAGCGACAGCGGAACAGATAGTGGGTCAGGTGGATTCTTAGAAGTAACCGGAGGCGGAACCTCTGGTGGTTACAGCCTCACAGGTCTAGACGCCGGTCATCAGTATATGGTCGCGTTAAAGGGCGGGCCTAGCTTCAGTGTGTACTTGTTGGAAGCAGGTATCACAGATGAAAGTGGTTCTTGGAACACAGACGGTCTCTTTAAGGGGAACGGCAAACCTGGCCCCGGCTTATCAAACGTCACGGTGTGGAAAACCAGAATCGCCCCTCCCCCGCCCGAGCGTATTCCAGAGCCAATTTCTACGCTTGCCGTGTTCGCCTTTGGTGCTGTTGCGGCGGGCGGTGCTTTAAAGAAAAAGCTCTCTGCGTAGCTTTAGCCTTTGCCTTGTCTGTTTGGTTCTTGCACGCTTATCTGAATACTGTTTTTATGCCTCCCTGTCACCTAAATGGCTAGCAGGGAGCATTTTTTTGGTTGTCGTCAATTTGTAATGGTTGCTCAACCCTTATTGAGTAATTCGCGTGCTCTAATCTCAGTTTGCTGTCTGGTCATCTTGAAACTGCTGAGTCAAAGTACAACGGCTCAAGACTTAACTGAGGCAACACACAATTTTAAGTTCAGACCGCTTTAAAGGGCCAGCGTAAAATCTGGTAAGTATTTGAAGTTGTTGTTGCTGAGGTTGCGATGAAAATTATCGGCATCATTTTGTTGGTGATCAGCGCCAACATATTTTTCACGCGGCGCAACCAGCAACAGGTCACTCCAACATTACTCGTCTAAATAAGACTTGCACGCAAGCTTTCTAGCACCTCCAAAGGTCACTAGGAAGCTTTTTCATGGTGAGCCCCAAAGTGGCTCTTGGATACTCAATATCGCTGAGAGCGGAGAGAGCCGTTAATCAGTGTTGAAAAGAATATATTTACTACCATGCACTGTTGGAGTTCATCCTAAACCAGTATTTTCACTTAGGGGAACCAGCCTTACTTTAGTCTTGATATGGTTCAAAACATGGCACAAGGTAAATCGCTGATGACTTACCCTCTAATACAGGTAAATGCTTACATCGCTTATCAATGTAAGAGCCCCCTTTAAATTGCGGAGTCCACCTGTAAAGGGTCCATATAGAGTACGTGTATCTATTTACACTCATTTTCACCCAGGATAATTTTGACTTGTGACAAGAGTGCATACGCTTCTTCTACAGAATTATTCGAGGATCCGTGACATGCTCAAACGAGTTTCATTTGCGATCGCTGCCGCCGCCGCAGGCACCCTGATCGCCAGCATGCCTGGCCATGCCCAGGTTGATTACTCTCAAGACAGTTTTACTGATGGTGTCGAAGGTAGTCGAGTTGGCAGCAATTCAGATTTTGAACTGTATGGCACTGGTTATGTCCAGCAGGGAAACCACTTGATTGTCGGTATCAGTAGCAATTTACCGCTCGGGGGTCAATCCCGTAATTCAGCATTGGGCGGGTCGATCGCGTGGGGTGATATGTTCTTCAACTTTGCTCCTGACAAAGCCTTCAACCAGGCTCTGTCCGATGGAGATGTCTATGGGGTTCGTTTTGCAGATAAGAATGACTCTTCAGTCAGTAATCTCGGCCTCTATAAAGTAGACAGTACCAAGAGCGTGGCTAGTCAGAATAGCGGCTTCTCTAGCTTGCAGGCTTATTTGAACAAAGGCGTCACTCAAAATGAAACCTTGGGCGATGTGTTTGATCTGAACGACAGCAGCTTCGACTATTTACCAAAGACGGGGGGAAGTGCAAGTACTCAAAGCTTGATCAACACCGTTGAGGGAGATCTCCTTAGCGATGTCGAAGTTCTAGAAAATGCTGCTGCTCTAAACAGCTACGGCTTTGATTTTGACAATAACTTAGACCAGACTGGCAGTCAGACATACGGCTTTAAGTTTGACATTTCTAACTTGCCGGGTGGCAGCTTTATCGCCCATCTGTGGGCTGAATGCTTCAACGAAGGTACCGCGTTTGAAGGTGAAGTTGCCTCAGTTCCAGAACCGACTTCGGCCCTGGCATTGGCCGTCGTCGGTGGCGTCGCTTGGGCCCGCAAGCGGAAGGGTAGCAACGCTTAAGCGATCGCGCTTTCTATTCTCAGGTTCAATTTTGTGACCGCCACCGGCTATCAATGGATAATCGGTGGCGGTTTTGTCGTCGCTGAGTAGGCAGTTGCGCCGGGAGTGTCGGTAGCGGCAGGTCTGTGAGGTTTTGTGTGGCGATCGCGAGTCTAGTCTGTCCCTTCGAAGGCCCAGAGTAAAATCTGGTAGAGGTTTGCAGTTGTTGTTGGCGAGGTTGCGATGGAAATTATCGGCATCATTTTGTTGGTGATCAGCACCATCATGTTTTTCACGCGGCGCAATCAGCAGCAAAAGCTCTTCAGCATTAAACGTGCGCGCTCCGTCACCACGGCAGAGCTAGCCGATATGGCCGGAGCGATCGCTGACGAAATTGGTGGCGGCAACTGGCGCGACTATGTGAAGCTGTGGGGCCAGGTCACCACTGAAGAGCCGCTGCAGTCAGAGCATAAGCAAGCCGCTTGTGTGTACTACGTTTCTACTGTGACCCGCGAATATGAAGAGAAAAACGAAGAAGGTAAGCTAGAGCGCAAAACCGAGCAGATTTCTCGCAATCGCCAATTCACCAAGTTTTGGCTCAAGGATGATACGGGCAGCATTTTG
>CAZFWL010000149.1:0-6919 GCA_964522775.1 uncultured Halomicronema sp. | reverse complement strand
TTGCTTTTTGAACAGTGCCGATACGATGCAACGGAATCTTGCAAAAGGCTAAGGCACCGAAATTCATTGTGAGACAGGCGATCGCGATTTTGGTACTAGAGCCGCTGCATCTTAACGTTTCGAGAAAATTGCACCGTCCACCCTTTAGACAGGTCTCCGCCGCACCTTTTCATCGTCAAAATCAAGGTATCTGCCTCGAAATCGAAAGCAAATATCCAATAGAACTGATGAAAGCAAAATGATATTACTGATTCAGATTGAAAAGTAATATTAATTCCGGATTTTAATTTGTATAATCAAGCTTAGAGGTGACTTAAGTTTGCAAGGTATCTCAAATGAAGCTTGACACCTTGGATTCGAAGATTTTATCCGAGTTGGCTCACAAGGCGCGGACAACTTGGGCTGAGTTGGCCAGCCAGTTAGGTATCTCACCCCCGGCTGCAGCCGATCGCGTTCGCAAGTTGGAAGAAGCAGGGGTTATTCAGGGCTACGTCACGCAAATGGACGCGCCTAGTTTGGGTTATGACCTCACAGCGTTTATTGCCGTCACGTTGGAACATCCGCGCGATCGCGATGACTTTTTAGCCGAGATCCTTAGTACGCCGGAAATTCTGGAGTGTCATCATGTCGCGGGTGATGGCGATTATTTGCTCAAAGTCCGGTGTCGCGGTACCCGAGGACTAGAACACCTCATTACCGCCCAGCTCAAGGAAATTCCTGGTGTGGCCCAAACTCGCACCACCATCGTGCTCTCCACTGTCAAAGAAACGATCGCGGTGCCCACCACCGATGCCTTTTTACCTTGATGCCACCGGTGGTTAACCGTGAAAATGCCCTCCCTCTGCCGCATCCTTGCACCCAATTACTCACCTACTCGCAACATTCCATCCATCCTCATGCTCTCCACCTTCTTCACCGGACTTATCCTCGGCTTTTCGATCGCGGTTCCCGTCGGGCCGATTGGCATCCTCTGTATTCGACGGACGCTGGTAATGGGGCAATTAGCTGGACTGGTATCTGGATTGGGGGCCGCCACTGCCGACGGTCTGTATGGTTGTATTGCAGGGTTTGGGTTGACCGCGATCGCGGATTTCCTCACCAATCAATCCACTTGGCTACGGATTTTCGGAGGACTGTTCCTTTGTTATCTGGGTATCACCACATTCTTGTCTAAGCCCCCGGCAGAGACGGAAACTGTGTCAGACGATGACTTGTCCGCTGATGAAACAACATCGATGCCGCGATCACTTTTCAGTGCTTATGGCTCCACCCTGGCCTTGACCCTGACCAATCCCGCGACCATCTTTTCCTTTGCCGCCATCTTTGCCGGACTGGGCATCGTCGAGTCATCCCAAAGCTTTGCTGAATCAGGCACTTTAGTGTTGGGCGTATTTATTGGTTCTGCGCTGTGGTGGTTTTTCCTAAGTGGAGCGGTCAGTTTATTCCGCGCCCGATTTACCCCTACTGGTCTGCGTTGGCTGAACCGACTATCGGGCATCATTTTGCTGGCCTTTGGCATCGTTGCCCTGGCCCTGTGGAATCGTTAGTCTGTTCCTGCAAGCGATTATTGCTCAGTCCCAAACTAATCTTCGGACTGGAGATTTTGCTGCATTTCCAAAGCGATCGCCCGCACCGTCGGCTCTTCGCTCTGGCTCAGATACTCAGTAACATTCGCTTGGTCAGTCTGGCTCCGGTTTTGGCTAAGTTTGTACTTGCCCTCTAATCGAGTCAATACCATTTCAAAACCGATGATGCCGTTCATCATCCGGCTCCGATACTGCTCCGACAAGCTATGCCACTGCTGCTCGTAGGTAGCTTCATAGGCATTCACCATATCGTCAATCATGCCCGCCATGCGCTCTGGAGCCTGGTCCAGTGTCAGCGCCTGGGGACAACCATAAGCATGAACGGCAATGTAGTTCCAGGTGGGGACATTTTCGCGTTTTTCATACAGCGTGGGTGAAATATAGGCATGCGGCCCGGTGAAGATAGCTAGCGATTCGGCCTGGTCAAAAGCCTGCCACTGAGGATTCTGCTTGGCTAGGTGCCCCGTCAACGTAATCGTGTTGTCTTGCAATGTCGCAACGAGGGGAACATGGGAGGCACAGGGTTTTCCCTGGACAATCGAAACCAGCGTGGCAAAACTGTTAGCCTGCATGAACGCCAGTAGTTTGTTCACATTGTCTTCCTGAAATGCTTTTGGCCGATACATAACGCACTATCCTGCGGCTTTGATACTCAACTCTTAATGCTCAAGTGAACGATTGTAGGCCAACTAGCAAAGTCTGCTTGCCAGTTACTCAAGCTGAGAGGCTATGTGATTTAGACGCAGCCTTATCCAGCCTCTTCTGCAACTGCTGGTTGGTCACGACCGAAATGATTGGCTGCCAGCAGCACTGAAATCGTAAAGAGGTCGTCTCCGTGCCTGACGCTAGCTAGCTTTGACAGGTATGGCGTCTACTGCGATCTCTACGAGCACTTAAAAGTATCAGTGAAAATACGTAATCTGAAATTTAGCCTGCGCTATTCAATTGCGGGTTTTCACTGAACTTTGCGGTCGGCCCGTCGGCAAAGCACTGATGCGATAGATCTTTACTCTTTCAGGCGTCACAACAGCTTTAACTAACTTAAAAACCCTTTAAATTAGTTAAATTCGCTGCATGAAGCTGACCTTGAATAGCCAATAATGTTGACATCATCAGAGTATTTCACAGGTGCCCAATGCAACACTGTCTACAGTCCGTGGTGAAAAAGCGAGAGATGAAGATTGAAGTGCTCTATCAGCGCTTGACGCAGGTCACAAATCCGCAAGAGATCGCTAATGTATTGCAAGAGTTAGAAGACCTTACCGGAGTAAAGCTCGTACATTCGGCTGAATGAGCGGGTCTAGTGATTCTCTTTAGATGGGCCGTCGGCATCATGCCGTGCCAATAATTCCACCTTGGGTAGAGGTGACTGTTCAGCTTGCTCTGGTAAATAGCGTACGGTAGTCGTTTCGGGCAAATCCAGAGGATAGCGATATTTCTGCCAGCCTCGACCGGCCAGCGTGCCACTAACGACCAAAACGCCCACAAAGGCTAGCAACGCCTGCCCCTCAGCCATGCCCAGCAAAATATTAACTGTGCCTGCTGTTACTACAGTGCTAATGATGGGTTCTCGTTGGAAACAACGCTTGATAAACACAGTGGGCTAAAAGTTGGACGACAAAAGATTAAGGTTGTGTGACTGAGGGCAGCGACAGCAGACGAGCAGTACCCACGCATCACTAAGATGCGTTCCAGTTTTGACAGGTGAGTTTCACTGGCGAATAATCCTCTCGCCCTTGAATAGATGGATTAGCAATCTAAGGTTCACCGATCGGCTGCTTTTCACAACATTAGAGAATGCACAGCCGAGTAGGGGCGTGACTCGGCCAAATTGTATAGTGACACACCGTCTTGGTGAGAATTACGCCAAGCCCAGCCAGGTCATAATCCCTTTGCCTGTCAAATATTCAATTGCGACGATCGCGACAAAGCCAACCATGGCAGCGCGACCGTTGAGCTTTTCGGCGTAGGTGGTGAAACCTGATTTTGGTCGGGCAATGGTAGGAGTGACAGTTGGCTCTAAATTAGTCATGTTGGCGCTAGTAAAATCCGGAAAACTTCCATGATCATCCTAAGCAATGACCAAAACGTCAATTTCGGATCTCCGCAACTGCTAGCGTCCAAAGAGCAATTTGCGTAAGTAGAGACCCCTTCACCTGGCAGCGTAAATAGGCAGACCGCTTTCAGGGGCAGGTGCAACGGTGTTGAGGAGCCAGAATCTGAACGGGGCGGCTTTTGCTAGCAGGTATTGGTGCCAATAGATGACTCAGCAAGCGCTACAGGCGCTGGGCAAATTCAGTGGCATTCATCGGGGGGCCAACCCAATATCCTTGAATCAGATCGCAGCCAAAAGTTTTGAGGGTAGACATTTCGATCTCGGTTTCAATGCCTTCGGCAATGACTTTTAGGCCAAGGTCATGGGCCATCGCAATAACATGCTTGAGGATGGCTTGGTTGGCAACATTTTCGTGGATGTTGCGCACGAAGGACGTGTCGATTTTGAGAATATCGATGGGCAGTTGTTGAAGGTAACTCAGAGAAGCGTAACCTGTGCCAAAGTCGTCTAACGCGATGCGAACGCCCAGTGCTTTAAGTTCATGCAACAGAGCGATCGCTGGTTCCAAATCCTGCATTAACGCAGTTTCCGTCACTTCTAACTCCAAGTGTTCAGGGTGGAGCTGGGTGATGGCTAAAATATGCTGAATTTGTTGCACAAGACTGGCTTGGTTGAGTTGCACACTGGAGAGGTTGACCGCGATCGCCACTACCGGTTGCCCCGAATGCAGCCATTTTGCCGTTTGTTCACAAACTGTTTTCAGCACCCAGTCACCAATGGTCACAATGAGCCCGGTTTCTTCTGATAGGGGAATAAATTTGGCGGGAGAAATGTAGCCAGTTTCGGGATGTTGCCAACGAATGAGAGCTTCTGCACCCACGATACGTCCCTGACTCAGACTGTATTTGGGCTGATACCACACTTCAAACTCGTCCCGTTCGAGGGCGTAACGCAACCAAGTTTCAATTTGCAATTCGTCCCCCGACACCACGGGCAAATCAGGCCGGTAAAACCGATAGGAATTGCTTTTTTGGGATTTAGCCCAGTCGAGGGCAGCATCTGCTTGCCGCAGTAACATGCTGCTGTCTTCGGAATCTTCAGGAAACAGCGCAATCCCAATGCTGGCCGTCATAAACACCTGCTGTCCTGGCAGGGAAAAGGAGTGCCCCAGGCTGGTGAAAATATCGGACACAATTTCTAATATCACGTCACGGCTTTGGGGGGCGGGTACCACAATCGCGAACTGATTGGCTGTTAACCGAGCCACGGCAGTTGATCGGGGCAAAATGCCTGTGAGTCGCTGAGCGGCTGCCGTCAGCAGCATGTCGCCTGCGCCGTAGCCGAGGGTGTTGTTGACCTGGCGCAGGCGATCGAGGCTCAGGGTTAATAGTGCGACCTGTTGATTGCCCTTCGACGCCCGTCGCATGGCTTGTTCTAGCCGTTGCTTTAACAGGCGATAGTTAGGTAGATCGGTCAGACTATCGTACTGCGACAAGCGATTGAGCCGCTCGGCGGTGTGCCGCATCAGAGTGTTGTAGCGGGTGGTCAGGGCATCCTGCTTGCGCAGGCGAATGGCGATCGCATCAAGTAATTCGCGATCGCTAAAGGGCACAATCAAGCAGTCATCTGCCCCTAGGCCGATGCACTGTCGCCAGCGCAAATCGTTCCGAATCGTCGTCAACAGAATAATCGGAATAGACAGTAAATCAGGCTCGTGCTGTAGATATTGCAACAGCTCAAAGTTGTCGCCTGCTGTCAGCTCTAAGCCGCACAAGATCAAATCAGGATACTGTTTGCGAATCAACTCTAGGGCCAGCGTGCTGTCTTCTGTGATCAGGGTTTCATACCCTTCCTTTGCCAGTAAGGCCAGGTGAGCGTCACGCTGCTCTCCCGCAGTCTCGATAACTAAAATCTTTCGCATATGACTTCTGACGGACACCAGCTAAAAAAGTTGAGGCTGTGAGGCCCCATTTATATGAAGAAGAGAAAAATCAGGGCTGCACTCTTTTTCAATGAATCATCGGAGTGCTGAGGCTGGGATTGGCAACTGCCATCGTTAAGTCTGTGTCCTCCCCTCAATGCCCCGTTAGAAGTTTGGAGGCGGTCATTGACTGCCCCAAACGCTACTCACTCGGGAACCTTTTCGTTGGCCCTTGTATTGCGTCGCCCTGATTAATTAGAAACCTCTACCGACCGTTGCCTTGCCATATCGTTCGATATACCGCGCGAAGGCTGGGGCCCCTGCCGATGAATTCTCGCGATTTAAGGTTATGCGGTAATGAGGTGGAGAACTGCGGCTGTCGACACAAGTGCAGACTATTGCGATCATTTTCCGAGGGAGCCGGCAAGGAATCTGTTGACCTCACCTTGCCTTAAGCCTGACTGAGTTAGGGCGCAGCAGGAGCAATTTTTTTTAAGGTTAAGGATTGCTCAGGAACTGTTCATACCCCAGCATGACCGACTCAAACGTTTGAGGATAGTGGGAAGCTCAATCATTTCAACAGCTCAATTAATAACCCCGATGAAATCATCCGCAGTGCTGGGCACTCGAAGTCGTATTAGCGCCGCAGTCGGCACAGGTACGATATAGCCTCACACTCTAATCACTACAGACGTGCTCTAGGGTGGCCAAAAAAGTCGGGTAAGAAATCGCAGCGGCTTCGGCCCTTTGCAAAGTTGTCGTGCCTTGGGCTCGCAAGGCCGCGATCGCGAGACTCATGCCCACCCGATGATCGGTAAAGCTATCGACCGTTGTGCCCTGTAAGGTCGAGAGCCCGCCCGGAATTTCGAGTCCATCGGGCAGCTCAGTCACATTGGCACCCATGCGATTTAGTTCAGCCGCCATCACCGCCAGGCGATCGCTCTCCTTGACGCGTAATTCCGCAGCATCTTTGATGACCGTTGGCCCTTCGGCAAAGAGAGCCGCGACGGCGAGAACCGGAATCTCGTCAATCATGCGAGGAATCAAATCGCCGCTAAAGGTCGCACCGCGCAATAGCCCGTAGCGCACCCGCAAGTCGGCGACAGGTTCTCCAGTAACCAAGCGTTCATTTTCTAGCGTGATGTCCGCGTTCATTGCTTGTAGCGCCTCCAAAATCCCTGTGCGGGTGGGGTTGACGCCGACATTTTCAATGACCAATTCTGAACCTGGGGTGATGGCGGCACCCACCAACCAAAAGGCTGCTGAGCTAATATCCCCAGGTACAATCACTGTCTGACCAGTCAAAGTGGCAGGGCCATTGACGGTTACTGTACACTTCGCTTGATCGACGGTTAG
>CAZFWL010000148.1:0-6925 GCA_964522775.1 uncultured Halomicronema sp. | reverse complement strand
CCTGGTAATAGCTTTCTCTATGACGAAGCGCAAGATTTAGCCGCCGACTGGCGCTGGCAAATTCAACGGATGGATAATCGCCCCATTTTGACCCAAGCACAACGACTTGCCGATGCGGGTAACTTTGGGCAAGCTATCAACGTCGCATCCCAGATTCCAGCCAGCGAAGCCGTGTACGACGAGGCTCAATCGGCGATCGCCGATTGGCAGTCCGAGCAAGACAGCCTCTATGCGTACCAACAGGCGCTATTAGTGGCCGAATCTGGCACTGTTAGCGCGTTAGTGCGAGCCATCAACCTGGCGAAACAAGTGCCTTCCAACAGCCCTGACTGGACCTTTGCCCAACAGGCGGCCAACCAGTGGAGCTGGGACGTTATGGGCATTGCCGAATCCACCGCCTTCAGCAATCCCGCAGAAGCCGTGAGCATTGTGCAACAGATTCCCATCGGTACTGCGGCCTACCCCGCCGCCCAGCAGCGCTTACAAGAGTGGCAGCAACCGCTTAACAGTGCCCCCTCAGTCGAAACCGTGAACCAGTAGAGCCCAGTCCTGTCACTGCCAAGCTCTCCCCATGGATAGGAGACGCTTCCCCTGGTTAGCAGAAAACCAATTGCGGCTTGGTGCTTTCTCCGCGTTTTTGAATAGCCAATAGCGAATTAACATTGCTGGATTTTGCTGTTATTAACGCCTGATTTCGTCGCGATATTTATCAGTCTATTGCGACTAACTTTACGCCTAACTACAGTCAGATAGCGGGTATTTATACTGCTTTTTCGCCTTTCTGGGCTCTGCTGTATCATAAGGAGGCTAATCGCTTCCAGCGTCTATAGTCTTAATAAATTCATGAATTCTGTCGGGCATCAATCCAGCACTTTCGCTGTCACCACACCGCTGTACTACGTGAATGCCCTGCCGCATATTGGCAGCGCTTACACCACGATCGCAGCGGACGCGATCGCCCGTTTTCATCGGTTGCTGGGCCACCCAGTCATGATGATTACCGGTACCGACGAACATGGTCAAAAAATTCAACGAACTGCTGAAGAACGCGGCGTTGAGCCTCAAGACCACTGCGATGAAATTGTCAGTGGCTTTCAAGATCTTTGGCAGCGGTTGAATATTAACTACGATCGCTTTAGCCGTACCACCGCTGAACGTCATGAAGCGATCGTCAAAGCCTTTTATCAACGGGTTTGGGAAAATGGCGACATTTACGAAGGTCGTCAACAGGGTTGGTATTGCGTTTCTTGCGAAGAATTCAAAGAAGAGCGCGATCTTTTAGAGGGTAATCTTTGCCCCATCCACACGAATAAACAAGTGGAATGGCGCGATGAAAACAATTACTTTTTCAAGCTGTCGAAATATCAAGAAAAGTTAGAGCAGCTTTACGCCGATCAGCCCGATTTCATTCAGCCTGCCAGTCGTCGCAATGAAGTACTGAGTTTTGTACAGCAAGGACTCCAAGACTTCTCAATTTCTCGCGTTAACTTAGATTGGGGCTTTCCGGTACCGACCGACCCCGAACATACTTTATATGTTTGGTTTGATGCCCTGCTAGGCTATGTCACGGCCTTGCTCGATGCTGAAGACGAACCCACGCTAGACAATGCATTGAAGCAGTGGTGGCCGATCAATATTCATCTCATTGGCAAAGATATTCTGCGGTTCCATGCGGTTTACTGGCCCGCCATGCTGATGTCAGCAGGCCTGCCGTTGCCAGGCCGGGTGTTTGGCCACGGCTTCCTCACCAAAGATGGGCAAAAAATGGGTAAAAGCCTGGGCAATACCCTCGATCCATTCGACTTGGTGGATCGGTATGGCGCTGACGCCGTGCGGTTTTATTTCTTGAAAGAGATTGAATTTGGCCGCGATGGCGACTTCAACGAAACGCGCTTTATCAATGTCCTCAATGCCGATTTGGCTAACGATTTGGGCAATCTCTTGAATCGCACGTTGAAGATGGCCGGTCGATACTGCGATGGCAAAATTCCGGCCATTTCCCCCGATACTTTAGACGCTGAGAACCCGCTGAAAGATAAGGGCAGCGGACTGGCGACACAGGTAGCAGCGGCGTTTGATCAGCTGGCTTTTAGCGAAGCCTGCGAAGCGGCTCTGGGACTGGTGCGGGCAAGTAATAAATATCTGGATGACACGGCCCCTTGGTCACTGTTCAAGCAGGGTAAACAGGCAGAAACGGAAGTCGTTCTGTACACAGTTCTAGAATCTGTGCGGTTAGCGGGATATTTGCTATCGCCGATTGTGCCGGGTTTAGCCACGGCCATTTATACCCAACTGGGCTTTGAGGGAAATTTTGATGAATTGACCATTGGTCAGCGCTTTCCCTATGCCCAACATAGTGATTGGGGCACGTTGCCAGGTGGACAGTCTCTCGGGAAGGCAAAGCCCATTTTCCAACGGATTGAAGTAGAAGCTTAAGAGAGCTAGGCCAAAATCGCATCTTCACCAATTCCGCTAGTACACTCAAGATCTTTAAGAAAGCTCATTTCAAAGCGATGCTAAACAACCACGACCTACTGAGCGAAGATCCGATTTTTACGCCGGAACAAGTTTTAGAAAATCGCGGGCGGGTGGCGATTTTCATTGATGGTTCCAACCTGTTTTACGCGGCGTTACAGCTCGGTATTGAGATTGACTACACTAAGCTGCTCTGCCGATTGACCGGTGGCTCGCGACTATTTCGCGCGTTCTTTTACACCGGGGTCGATCGCACCAATGAAAAGCAGCAGGGCTTTTTGCTCTGGATGCGGCGTAATGGCTATCGCGTGATTGCCAAAGATTTGGTGCAGCTGCCCGACGGTTCCAAAAAGGCCAACCTGGACGTAGAAATTGCGGTGGATATGATGGCACTGGTCGATTTTTACGACACGGCAATTTTGGTGAGTGGCGATGGCGACCTAGCCTACGCAGTAGATGCAGCCAGCTATCGCGGCGCACGGATTGAGGTAGTAAGCCTGAGATCGATGACGAGCGACAGCTTGATTAACGTGTCCGATCGCTACATCGATTTAGAACAGATCAAAGGCGAAGTGAAAAAGCTGCCCCGTCAAGGCAATAGCTACACTTACCGTCCGTTATCAGTGCCCGACGAAGAGGAACTCAATACGCAGCAACCGTCCTGAGCCAGTGATCGATCAAGCTGCCCCGGCCAAAGTTTTACTTAGGAGCAGCTGGGACTGCTAAGCTGTCGAAGGCTATTTTGTTTGTTGTTGCCGTCACTCGCGTATGAAACGTTCCGTTGGCTGGCTATTGGCTGGATTTGCCGGATTTGCCGCGATCTCGGTGGGGGTGAGAGCCTGTGGCCCCTCCAGTCCCTGGTGGGAAAATACAGCCGATGATAGCGAACAGATTGACCCGCAATTAACGCTACGCGATGTCACTCTCGAGCAACGCGATGAATCGGGAAATTTAGTGTGGAAGGTAGACGCCGACGAAGTCACCTACAGCGCCAACCAAGAAGTTGCCAACTTGGTGAATCCTGAAGGAGAACTTTATCAAGACGGTGAGTTGCTCTATCGGGTCAAGGCCGACAAAGGCATCATTCAGCAAAACGGCAAACTGCTGTTTCTCGAAGACAATATTGTGGCGACGGGCATCCAGAACGATATGGTGATCAACGGCCAAAATCTGGAATGGCAGCCCGACAATAAGCTGATGATCATTCGCAACGGATTGACCGGCAGCCATCCCCAAGTGCGGGCACAGGCAAATGAAGCCTACATTTATGACGGCGAACAGCGGATGGAGTTTTTGGGCGATGTCATCGCGACCACTGTGACCGCAGATCCCGACGTGGAACCGTGGATCAAAATGCAGAGCGATATTTTGCAGTGGCGATGGCTCGACGAAACCTTGGATACGGAACGCCCGATCAAAGTAGAACGTTTGGAAAATGGGTTAGTCACGCAGGTGCTGACTGGACAGCGTAGCTTGGTGGAACTCGATGAAGAACGCGCCACCATTGAAGGCGAGGTTCAGGGACAATTGCTGGATGTACCGTTGAACTTGACCGCTGGCAGAGCCCTGTGGGAAGTCAATGAGCAAATCATTCGGGCCGAAGAATCGGTGCGCGTCGTGAACCCCGAGGAAGCAGTCACGATCACCGCCCAGCGCGGACAGTTCGTGCTGGAAGAAGACGTCGCAGTCTTTAATCAGGATGTGGTCGCGATCGCGGCCCGCAACAATGGTCGCCTAGCAGCCAACCGACTACGGTGGAATCTCACCGACCAAACCGTCTTAGCCGAGGGCAATGTTGCCTACCAGCAAAGCAATCCGCAACTCACCATTCGCGGAGCCCGCGCCCAAGGCCGCATTGAAGACCAGACTGTGGTGGTAGATGGCGGCGATCGCGTCGTGACCGAAATCGTTCCTAACTTTTAGGCGACAATTTTTTCAGTCATCGGCCTGCGACCTATCCGAGCGACTCGCGGTATTCAGCGAGCAGCTTAGGCAAATAGTCATAGCCATCCACGCCAATTTGCTTAAGGAACGCCGGACGATACGCTTCCAACGCGGCTTGAAAGGTGTCTGGCCCCAACTGACCGTAAAGAATGCTCAAGGTGCCCGCTGGCTGGTGCCATTGCTCGGAATTGATTTGCCACAGCAGGTACATGCTCAATGCTGCACAGAACACCGACATTTGGGTGTTTTCGAGATTTTGGTAGGCGATCGCCAGATAACTGTAGTTGACACCCTGCAAAAAGACATCACCAATTGCTTGGGCCGTTTGCAAGCCTTTTTCGAGCGCGGAGATCGCCTGATCGTAATGTCGCAGCATCACCTGGGCGACCCCGAGACTATTCGCGCATAGGGCTTCGCTGGGGCGATCTTGCACCTGTTCGCTGAGCTGTAATCCTTGCTCTAAGTACGTCAGCACCGATTCAATTTGCTCTGGCTCGACCGCTTGTTCTTGGGCGCGGGAAATTTCGCCATAGCCATAGTTAGCCAGGGCATTCGCTTCGCCGATGCGATCGCCGGTCTGGCGGGCCAAAATCAATGCTCGCTGACTGTGGGCGATCGCGGCCTCGTAATCTTGCTGCATCACACAGGTTCGACTGAGGTGGTTCAGATTCGCGACTTCACAGCGCTGATCCTTAACTTCACGGGCACTGGCCAACGCCCGTTCGTGAAACTGTTCTGCCAGGTCGTATCGCCCTAGCGCCCGTTGAGAGTAGCCCAGCAGGGTCAAAATGCGGGCTTTGGTCGCGGTATTCGGCACTTCCCGCAGTGGCCGATCAAGATAATCCAGCAGGGTGCGCAGCGATTCCCCCGAGAGGGCGGTGAAGAGTCCGCCGTAAAGCGGAAAGTAGTCTTGCTGGGAAAATTGCCGTAGCACTTGCAGCGCCATTTGAAAGCAACCTTCCGCCAACAACGGCTGCCGAAGCTCGCTGAGTCGACGCGACAGTTGACTCCATACCACTGCAAAGGTAAGAAACGTGGCGATGGACAAACGTTTGCCTGCTTTGGGGTCGTAGGGCTGTTGGTCAAACCAGGTGACGAGGGAGAGTTGGAGCCGTTGCAGGGCGATCGCCATTTCCACCCAGGTTCGGACTTCTAGGGGAATGGGCAGCCCCTGATCCGTCACCGCCTGATTTTCCGCCAGGTCGGTCAAAATACGCTGAATGCTGGTGGTTTCCACCTGTTTCGCCCAGTAGGGCCAGGGACCTTGGGGCGTATCGCTGCCAAAACCGATCGCCCGTTGACTCTGATCGTAAATCCAGCTGATGGTGTGTCCTTCGAGCTGCTGCCAGGTGTTGAGGCCCTGGAGTAAACCCGTGGACAATTCTTGCAGGGTCGGTTCGGCGGTTGCTTCCGTTTCTAGTTGGCGAAGCTGCTGGGCCAGGGTTTTGATTTCGTCGCGGCTGAGGTGGTGGGTCTGATTCGGATCAATCGCTTGCAACAGAGCATTGAGTCGATCCTGATCAGTGGTGCGGATGAGCGCAGCGATCGCCCCAGACAACACTGCCGTGCTTTGATTTTCTTTTTGCCAATGCTCAAATTCACTTTGCAAGGTCGTAAGGGCACGCTGACGCCGCGTTGCTTTGGCCTGCTTCAGTTCGTCGGTTTCACTCTCTAAAACAGCCTGCACCGCAGCCATCTCAGCCGTCAGCACTTGCTCAAAGACTTCACCTTCCCCCGGTTCGATATCTGATTGCAGCAGCTTTAAGACCTGCGCCTTAGAGCGAATTTGCCCTTTCATGGTCATTTTGACGATGCGCTCAAGCAATTCCTGAGAGCGGGTCTCTGGGGTTGGGGCAGGAGTGGAGTCAGCCATCAATAATCCTCTGGGAAAAGCAGCAAGCCGCATTCAAATCAACTTTTAGCAAGGCGTACCAATTACCTGCTGGAAGCGATGCAAAGTATGGGCTTCATTTTAATAACCTCACACGACAAGTTGCTGTCTGTTGGGGTGACGCTTGGGGTTAATTAGGAGAAGACCACCAAAAAGGAGACGGCAAGTTGCTAAGAAGTTACGCCGCCTTGGTATCAAGGTTGGCCTGGCTAAGTTTAGACAGCGGAGCAGGAACTGCCTCCCAGTAGCGCACGATCGCGTACGCCAGAGTCGTGACGCCGATCGCGATCGCTGCTTCGTTGGCCTCAAATTTTGGATGGTGGAGGGGATGGTTTGGGGTGCCGGGCGTACCAATGCCCAGGCGGAACATGGTTCCCGGCGCATGTTCCAGATAAACGGAAAAGTCTTCTGCTCCCAGAGAAGGTTCGCCGATCAACTGCACATGGTCATCACCACAGACACCTCGAGCACACTGCTCCACCAATTGCGTCAGGGCGGGGTCGTTCATCACGGCAGGTACGCCTGGGCGATAGCTGACCTCGTATTTTGCGCCAAAGGGTTGGCAGACTCCAGCGACGATATCGTCAATCCAGCCCGGCAGCTCCCGGCGAGTAT
>CAZFWL010000147.1:0-6935 GCA_964522775.1 uncultured Halomicronema sp. | reverse complement strand
AAAGCCAGCATCCACTACCACTTTCCCTCTAAGGAAGCGTTGGTGAAGGATCTGGTGACTCGGTACCGCACCCACTTTCAGCGCCAGCTCACTATCCTTGAGCAGTCGGACGCTGACCCGCAAACGCAACTACAGCAGTTTGTCGGGCTCTATCGAGCTGGGCTGAGCGACTGTCAGATGTGCCTGTGTGGCATATTATCGGCAGAAATTCAGATTTTGCCAGACACCGTTAAGCAAGAAGTCCGAGAGTTTCTTGCGATGGTGCAGACCTGGTTACAGGCGGTGTTGACGACTGGCGAACGGCAGGGTTGCCTGCAACTGCGCCTCTCACCCGAGACCGAAGCCGCGTTGCTGCTGGCCACCGTTCAAGGGGCACAGCTCCTCGCTCGCACTGAGGAAGACAGCATCGCTGCCTTTGGTCGGTTGGCGCAACCGCTGCTAGCCACCCTCTGCATCGACCGCTAATTTTTTTGACCACTTACCTACCTTCTAGTAGATAGAATCACAAGAGGAACATTCCATGACTCAACAATTTGTCGGACAGAAGCTGATCGTTATCGGGGGCTCCAGTGGCATTGGCAAGAGTGTCGCCCAGCTGGTGTTGCAAGGCGGTGGCGCTGCGGTTTTGGTCGGTCGGCAGGCCGAGAAGCTCCAGACGGCGGTCGAGGAATTGCAGGCTGATGGGTCCGTGGTGGGCGAACGAGCCGATATTTCAAATCCGGATGAGCGGCGCGCCCTCAGCGATCGCCTCTCGGCCCAGCATGCCGATGCGACTTTGTTGGTGAATGCAGCTGGGGTCTTTTTGCCCAAGCCCTTTTTAGAGCATGCCGAAGCTGACTATGACCTGTATCACGCCCTTAATAAGGCCATCTTCTTTCTGACGCAGACGGTGGCCCAGAATATGGTGGCTAACGGTCAAGGGGGTACGATCGTAAATGTCGGTTCAATGTGGGCAAAACAAGCGGTACAGGCGACCCCTTCTTCGGCCTATTCCATGGCTAAGGCTGGGCTCCATGCCCTGACGCAGCACTTGGCGATGGAGTTGGCGAGCCATCACATTCGGGTGAATGCCGTGTCTCCAGCAGTGGTTGAAACGCCGATTTACGAAGGGTTCATTCCTAAGGATGCAGTCCATGAAACGCTGCAAGGTTTCAACAGCTTCCACCCGATTGGCCGAGTCGGCACCCCGGCCGATGTCGCCCAGGCGATCGCATTTCTCTTGTCTTCTCAGTCAGACTGGGTGACCGGCGCCGTTTGGGATGTGGACGGCGGTGTCATGGCTGGACGCAATCAGTACAGCTAGCTTTAAATTCTGCGAATCATGACGACCCATTGATTTTTCAAAACCCCTTTGCCTAGGGGGCGACGACAGCGGGGGATCTCTAGATCTATCGTGCGAACACAGAGTATCGGGATCAGAGAGCCGCCCCCTAGGCAAAAATTCCCAGCCCCGTTACAGACTGGTCAGACCCATATTTAGGAGATTGATGCCATGAAAATCCATGCCGATTTGAACCAACGCGCTGTCGTCGATAGCGCCGAACTCCCGTGGGTCGATTCCCCCATGGCCGGGGTGCAGCGGCGCATGCTGGAGCGTGATGGCGAAGAGGTTGCCCGCGCCACTTCGGTTGTGCGCTATGCCCCCGGCAGCTACTTTTCTGCCCACACCCACGGCGGCGGCGAGGAATTCATCGTCTTAGACGGGGTCTTCTCCGATGAGCACGGCGACTTTGGTCCGGGCACCTATGTGCGCAATCCCGTCGGGTCTAGCCACACGCCCTACAGCAAAGACGGGGCCACCATTTTGGTGAAGCTCTGGCAAATGGACCCCAACGACCAGACCCAGGTCACGCTGGATACGACCCAGGCTCACTGGTCTCCTGGCTTGGTCGATGGCCTGCAAGTCTTGCCGCTGCACGCTTACGGTGCCGAGCAGGTCGCCTTGGTGAAATGGGCTCCGGGCACGCAGTTTCAGACCCATCGGCACTGGGGCGGCGAAGAAATCTTTGTGCTGGAAGGCACGTTTGCCGATGAGCATGGGGTCTATCCCCAGGGCTCCTGGCTGCGCAGCCCCCACGGCAGCATTCATACGCCCTACAGCGAGGAGGGCTGTCTGATTTACGTCAAGACGGGGCATCTGGCGACGGCAACTGAAGTAGGAGGTGTCGCATGACTACAGTTCGGATCGCTTCCAATGGTTCTCGCTATGGTCAAGATGTGACCATTCGCCAGTTTGGGCTGGTGGTCGATGAACCCCCGACTTTGGGCGGGGATGATGTGGGGCCGACCCCAGTGGAATACCTGTTAGCAAGTCTAGGTTCCTGCAAGGCCATCACTTTGCAAATGTACGCGAATCGCAAAGGCTGGCAACTGGGGCAAATTACCGTCGATTTGACTTACGACTCACGCCCCGGCGAAGAGCCCGTCATCACCGCCAACCTGACGATCGCTGGTGACCTGACCGATGAGCAACGGCAGCGGCTCAGGGAAATCAGCGATCGCTGCCCCGTCCACAAACTCTTGACCCACCCACTCCAAATTCAAACGCAATTGGTCGACTAAGGCGAGCACTCACCAAATCATCGACCCAACCACTCTGCCACCCTCACACACTCTTACTCTTCAAGGAGTCCCAACTGCCGCTTCAACGCCTCCGGCACCCCAATCGCACTCTCCAAACCCTTCACCCCTTCCCAGTTTGTATCTTCGTTCCACTGAATTTGCTGAGAATCACTGGATAACCTTGAACCAGAGAAGTCAGCTTCACGTAGATCAGCAAAACAAAAATTGGCGCTAGCAAGCACTGCGTTAAAAAAATTGGCATCAACCACATTTGAAGACCTAAAATTAGCCGATTCTAATTGTGTATAGCTGAAATCTACTCCTTTACAATTCGCGTCTGAAAGATCAATATTTAAGCAGAAAGAGTAAGCGAAGTTAGCATTTTCTAGATTGGCATTATACAAACTAGAGTTTGTGAAACAAGCATCTGAAAGATTCGCTGAGTGCAAATTACAGGTTTCTAGTGAAATATTCTGAAGATCAGATTTACTCAAATCTGTAGCGTTCAAAAACGGACCAGCATAGTTTGAAAAGAAAGAATGGCCTAGTGAACTAGATAGGTGGACGATTTTTGCCAAAAGATACGGACGTAATTCCCATGAGTTATCGTCACTTTTAATTAATGCTGGCGAGTAACAAGGATGAAAGAACTCAATAGAATATCGATGTGACTCCCACAACAAGATCATGATGTTGAGTACAGTATAAACTTCGATTTCAAACTGACCCATTATTTCTTCGTGATCAACCATTTGTTTCCGAAGAAAATGCATTTTTCGCTGAGCATGAGTAGGCGACTCTGCATTCGTAAATTCGCCGTCGCTCCAGCGCCAGTAAAAATCGTAGAGGCGTTTGTGTAGCTTTTCGGCTTCGAACTCGGGGTGTTTGGTGAGCAGGGCAGTGAGGTACTCGACGATTTCGGGGGTGAGGACGTGGCAGCCGAGCAGGTCGTACATCATCCAGCAAAAGGCGGGGTCTTCGATGTCGTATTCACGGTTGCGTCCGGGCTGGCAGACATCAATCAGGCCGCTGACAATACGCTCGGCACAGAGAAATTCGCCAAAGCTTTTATGGACAAACTCGATGGAGCCTTCACCCTGTCGCCCTTCTTGCAGGTAAAAAGCGGCGAGGGCATTGCGGAGGGGCGTGTCGTCAGTTTCCAGGCGTTTTTGGGCGGTTTCCAAAAAAGCTTTGGCAGCGCTGTCTTGGGTGAGGCGGTCTTCGATCGTCCTGATACGCGCAAACTCCGTTCCCGACTGCACTACACAGAGTCCGGCTTCTTGCAAGATGCGCCGCAGGTGCTCTGGAGCGAGTTCCGTAATATTAGGGCTAAGGTCGCGCTCCATGACTATATCGTTAGCTTGGACGCCGCGACGATAGTCCTCAGCCCGTTGTTTGGTCAGCACCCAGTCCAGCGTGCGCTCATAAATCAAGACTTTGGCTTGAGCGCCTTCGGCTCCCTCAAACATGTCTACTCGTAGCTCTCCGTCGCGGTGCATGGCCGCGAGTAAATAGAGCAGCAAGGGTTCGCGGGCGAGCTCTCGTACGCGCTCGGGTAGACGGGCATCCTGTAGGGATTCCATCAAACGGTTTTTATTTTGACCGATAAGATTGTCCCAACGTTCAAGCCACTGAAGCTGAGTTTCATCGTCCATCAGCACAATTTCGATGCGCGCCAGGTTGCTGGGCATCCGGCTTTCAATCGCTTGCAAAGCCAGTGTCCGCCCGGTAATCAACACGCGATGGTTTTTCTCTGAGTTCCGCGCACACTGTTCCTGAAAGCGCCCGACCTGGTTCAAAAAGTTGTCTAAGCCGCCGCTGGTGCGCCCCTCCATTAGCAACTCATCGAAGCCGTCAAGAATGAAGAGAAAATTGACGTTGCGATCTGTTAGCCAACCGGAATCGGTTTTGGCAAAGTCACGATCCACCGCCTTGGCTAGCGTCTCCTCAAAGTCGCGGGACAGCACCGACACATCGCGCAGGCGAATCAAAATGGGTGTCCAACGGGGATGCTCGTAACGGCGTACCCAATCGGCAAGCATGCTACAAAACACACTTTTGCCCCGCCCTGGACCGCCTTGCACAAACATGACACGCCCTTTTTGTTCGTCATCATTGAGCATTTGCCGTGCCCACTGCTCCAGCACGACCGGTTCCTGTGTTTCATCCGATTTTCCCGCACCCGTGAGCGGTTGAGCCTTCATGGGTACATAAGCTTCGCGAAAGGAAACTTTTTCTGCAAAGCCCTTTTCCTCGGGGCGTGGCGCGATGACCTCTTCGAGGTAGATATCAATGCTGAGAAATTTCTCGAATTCGCTTTTGCCGCCGATTTTCAGCCATTCCACTAGTGCAGCAATGCTGTCGCTGCAGTTCACCAGGGTTGAGAGCATCAAGCGATTGGTCTTACGGGCTAATTTGTCGGCAATGCCGGAGGCTTGTTCAGATTTAATCCCCAGATCTGATAGTCGAGCGGTCAAGACTTCGCCGTAGGCCTCGGCCAGCTTTGACTCGTGAAAATAAAACAAAGCGCGGCGGGCTTCAGTATCGGTAAGCCCAAATACTTCGAGACGCTGGAGCTTCTGTTTGACAAGTTTGGAAGCCGGACGATCTCCCACTTTGGTCAACCAGCGATCGCATTGGGGCTGTTCCAAAAACTCTTTGACTGTGGCCAGATATGCCGCCTGACTTACCAACGCCACACTTTGTGCCACGGTTGGTTCCTGCTTCGTTTTCTCCAGATAAAACTTCAGCAGTCCGGTGGCAATGGGGACAAACGGTAAGCTTGCACCAACGATGTTGCCTAGTGGCGAGTTCAGCACATCCAGCAGTGAGTCGAGCTGCGTGACCAGAGGAGCAAGCTGCTGCATATCAGGGCCATCGGTTTGCAGCACTTCCGCCAAGCCCAGCACGGCATCAGCCGCATCTTTGGTGCCCTCCACCGTATCCAACGATCCCAGTTCCCGAATATCGGTGTTCAAAAACTTCCAGAGACGACTCGCCATAGGAAAACGCTGAAAAACATTTCCCAAAGCTTATCCCAACTCTCAAGTCTGCTTCTCCGCGTCAACATTGAAGACGCACGGCCATGACTTCTCTACGGGCTGGGGTGAGTCTTGCCCCATCCGTCTATCATGTTGCCCAGTGACGTTAGGACTGCGGGTGCAACCATCGGCGCTGCTGACCAAATTCGTGCGAGGGGCGGGGGCGGCGCTAACCGTCCAGCTCATCAGCGCCTGCCTGCTGTACGCCACGCAGGTATGGCTGGCCCGCTGGCTGGGCACTACCGCCTACGGCGTCTATGAATACGCCACCGCCCTCAGCATCATCGGCGCATTTGTTGCCAGCTTCGGCCTGCCGGGGGTAGCGCTGCGGTTGGTTTCCGCCTATCGCGCCCAAAGCGACTGGGCGCGACTGGGGGGCCTCATCGGGGGCAGTTGGCGGCAGCTGTTGCTCATCAGCATTGGCCTCGCTGGGTGCGCGACCGCTGGGTGGGGGTGGCTGCAGTCGGCCCGCGATCTGGGCGTGTATACCTGGCCGCTGCTGCTCAGTATTTGGAGCATTCCCGGCCTGACCCTGCTCGGCCTGCAAAAAGAAATCATTCGCGGCTTTCAGCAAATTGTCCTGGCCTTTGCTCCCTCGCTGATTGGGCAGCCCTTGGTACTGCTGGCCTTAGCAGCGGGGTGGCGATCGCAGCGCCCCTTGACCAGTACCGTCGCTATGGGCCTGAGCCTCACCGCCATTGTCCTCGTGCTGGCCTTGCAATGGATTTGGTTTCAGACCCGCCTCGATGCCCAGATTCGTCACCCCCCCCACTTGTACGAAACCGCGCAGTGGTGGCGCATTGCCCTGCCCCTCATGCTCATGGGTGGCTCGTACATGATTTTGAGCCACACCGACACCATCATGATTGGCCTGCTGTTGGGTGCCCAGGAGGTTGGCGTTTACACTGCCGCGTTAAAAACCGCTGCTTGGGTGCCCTTCATTTTGATGGCGGTAAATGCCATGGCCGCGCCCCTCATTGCCGCTTTGTATGCCCAGGATGATCAGGCTGGGCTGCAGCAACTCGTTTCCACGATCGCCCGCTGGATGTTTTACCCCGCCTTGGTCATGGCGATCTCGATCGTGTACTTTTCACGCCCCATCCTGCAACTGTTTGGAGCCGAATTTGTCGCCGCCCAGGGCTCGTTAGTCGTGCTGATGCTGGGCCAACTGGTCAACGTCGGGGCCGGTTCCGTCGGCTACCTGATGACCATGACCACCTACCAAAACCAAGCCGCCGGGGTGATGGCCGCCAGTGCCCTCGTCAACGTGATTCTGAACCTCGTCGGCATTCACTGGTTCGGTATCTTGGGAGCCGCGATCGCCACCGCCCT
>CAZFWL010000146.1:0-6941 GCA_964522775.1 uncultured Halomicronema sp. | reverse complement strand
ACTGGCAAAATCGCCGGGTAGAATCTGGCAAACTGCTGTCATCACTGGAATGGTGGTGATTGACTAACCGAAAAATCAAAACAAAAGGGACGCGATCGCTCACGTCCCTTTTAATCACATTGCCTCAGGCATACAAGATTAGCGGTCTACCGACCCCATGATGATGTCGATACTGCCCAGAATGGCCATGATGTCGGCCACCTTCATGCCCCGCAGTAAGTGCGGCAAGATTTGCAAGTTATTGAAGTCTGCAGCGCGGATCTTAAAGCGCCAAGGGAACACGTTATCGTCACCCATGATGAAGACGCCTAGTTCGCCTTTGCCGCTCTCGAGGCGTACATAATGCTCGCCCTCGGGAATTTTGAATGTGGGCGGAATCTTCTTACCGGCAAACTGATAGTCAAAGTCATTCCACTCTGACTTTGGCCCTTCGGACATGCGCTTGGCTTCCAAATTCTCGTAAGGCCCACCGGGAAGCTGCTCACAAGCCTGACGAACAATTTTCACAGACTCTCGCATTTCCGCCATGCGCACCACGTAGCGAGCCATGCAGTCGCCTTCCGTCGCGTACTGCACATCCCAATCCAGCTCGTCGTAGCACTCATAGTGGTCAACTTTGCGCAGATCCCACTTAACGCCGGAGCCACGCAGCATGGGACCAGAGAGGCCCCATGCGATCGCATCTTCTCGCGAAATCACACCGATACCTTCAATCCGCCGCCGGAAAATCGGGTTGTTGGTGATGAGCTTTTCGTACTCATCCACCTTGGGCAGAAAGTAGTCGCAAAAATCCAGACACTTATCGATCCAGCCGTAGGGCAAATCTGCGGCGACGCCCCCAATGCGGAAATAGTTGTTGTTGACCATGCGCTGGCCCGTAGCCGCTTCCCACAGGTCGTAGATCAATTCCCGCTCTCGGAAAATGTAGAAAAACGGCGTCTGAGCCCCCACGTCGGCCAAAAACGGCCCTAACCAGAGCAAATGGTTGGCAATGCGGTTCAGCTCCAGCATGATGACGCGGATGTAGCTAGCCCGCTTAGGTACGTCAATGTCAGCCAGCTTTTCAGGAGCGTTAACAGTAATTGCTTCGTTAAACATGCCAGCCGCATAATCCCAGCGGCTGACGTAGGGCACAAACTGCACATTGGTGCGGCTCTCAGCGATTTTTTCCATGCCGCGATGCAGATAACCAATCACCGGTTCACAGTCAAGGACATCTTCGCCATCCAGCGTCACAATGAGGCGCAATACCCCGTGCATAGAGGGATGATGCGGCCCCATGTTAATCACCATGGGTTCGGTTTTGGTTTCAATGCGTGTCATGAATCCGCCTGGAAGGGTATCAACAATGAGGGCGAGCCCGGTCGGGCATGGCAGCAACAATGTCCTTTTGCAGCAAAATCGCTTGGATTTAGAAAAGTGTTGCCCTTAATTAATATAAAAGGTCTGACCCCAGATTTTCTACGCATTTCCATACCGTAAGCTTTGGAGTGGGATTGGCGTTGCCTATAAGGCGGCGGGAGAGTGGCAGGGTCGCAGGGTGTGAGGGGCGCTGGGCAAAGGTAAAGAGAGAATGGGGTCGTGAGGTGGATGAAGTCAGTGTAGGGATGGATGAGGCTGGGATGAGTGCTCAGGCGGTCACTTTTCAGCATGTGCCAGTGATGCCTGAGGCAGTGTTATCGGGCTTAAATGTGGATGCAGCCCAGGACTCACGGTGTTTTTTGGATGCGACGGTGGGCGGCGGGGGCCACAGTGCGCTGATTTTGCAGCGGAATGACCAAAGTCATCTGGTGGCCCTGGATCAGGATGAGATTGCCCTCCAGGCCGCGCAGATTCGCTTGGCAGAGTTTGGCGATCGCGTTACCTTTCACCACACCAACTTTGGCAACTTCCAGCCTGGCGAACAGAAATTTTCTGGCATTTTGGCGGATATCGGTGTGAGTTCGGCGCAGCTCGATACCCCTGAACGTGGCTTTAGCTTTCGCCAGACGGCTCCCCTCGACATGCGGATGAATCAGCAACAGGAACTGAGCGCTGCCGACATTGTGAACCATTGGGATGAGGTGGATCTCGCCAACCTGATTTACGAGTACGGCGAAGAACGACTATCGCGGCGGATTGCCCGTAAGATTCTGGAACAGCGACCGTTTCAGACCACGACGGAACTGGCTGACGCGATCGCCCAATGCGTGCCCAAAAAGTATCGCTATGGCCGCATTCATCCTGCCACGCGAACGTTTCAGGCCCTACGCATCGCCGTTAATGCCGAACTCGACGTCCTAAAAACTTTCCTCGCCCATGCCCCAGATTGGTTGGTACCAGGGGGACGACTCGTCATTATTAGCTTTCATAGTCTTGAAGACCGCATCGTCAAACATGCCTTTCGACAAGACGATCGCCTCAAGATTGTGACGAAAAAACCGCTCGTAGCGACCGAAGCTGAAGTGCAGGCAAATCCTCGCGCGCGATCGGCCAAACTTCGAGTCGCTGAAAAGCTAAGGTCCATTGCCAATTAACGGCGCTGAACCCATAGAAAGTTGCGAGCCCTAAACTAAATCAAATCTTTGCCCACGTTCACCGCACCATGATCTGCCGAGTAGAGCGCCATCATCGCTTGAGGCTGATTGGCATCGTCAACTAATCAACCTTAAGCGCTCAGTCACGATGGCTTTATCTAGAAATTGGGCAAACTGGATCACATTAGCGGGTCTAATGCTGCCAACAGCGATCGCTCCGTGTTGGTTACTGAGCAGCGATCTGTAGACGTTCAAAGAATTTAGTTCTCACCGCTGTGTGCTTTAACAGTCTCATTGCCCTGTTACTTGGACTCTCCCGATGACTTGGGAAGACGATGATCGCCTCAAACTTATGGTGGTGGACGACGAGCCAGACAATCTGGACTTGTTGTATCGTGCTTTCCGTCGTGACTTTGAAGTGTATCGGGCCGAAGACGGTTTCAAGGCACTAGAACTGTTGGAGACTGCTGGCGAAATGGCGGTCATCATCTCTGACCAACGCATGCCTCGCATGAATGGCACCGAGTTTTTGAGCCGCACGGTCGAGCAGTTTCCCGACACTATTCGGATTGTGCTGACGGGCTATACCGATGTCGAGGATTTGGTCGAGGCCATCAACTCTGGCAAGGTCTTTAAATACATTACGAAGCCGTGGAACCCGCAGGAGCTTAAATCGGTCGTAATGCAAGCGGCGGAGACCTTTCGCGTGGTTAAGCAGCGCACCCAGGCGCTCACCCAGGCATTGGCGCGGGAATCTTTCCTCAACGACGTTATGAGCGTGATCCGCGAGTCGCTGGATTATCACAGCATGCTCCAGACCATTGTGACGACCTTGGGCAAAACGTTTGAGGCGACTCATGCAGTGCTTTACGCTGTCGAATCGCACGAGCAGCAATCCGAGCTGGATCAAGCCTGTTGCTTTAACCTACCAGCCTCAACCTCTGAGCAACATGCCGCTAGTTTAGAAAGCCACAGCCTCCGGGTCAGTGAGCATGTAATGCATACTGGCGAACACAAAACTGACACGGTTGATTTGACTGTTCCTCAAGTTTCGCTCACCGTGCCGCTGCAGTACCAGCAAGCCACGCTGGCAGTCGTGACGCTGTATCACGATGCCGAAGCTGCCAACTGGGCAGAGGCGACAGCGCAACTGCTGAATAGTGTTACGGAACAAATTGCCTTGGCGATTTCTCAGGCCAAGCTTTACCAGCGCATTCAGCAGCAAACCCAGCAGATGCGTTCTGAATTGGAGGTGGCCAGACAGATTCAGACCAATCTACTGCGTCAAAGTGTCCCAGATATTGAAAATGTGCGCATTCAGGCCCGCTGTCTCCCGGCGCGAGAAGTGGGCGGTGATTTTTACGAAATCTTTCCCCATCCCCAAGGTCATATTTGGCTAGCTGTGGGAGATGTCTCGGGCAAAGGGGTGCCAGCGGCGCTGTTTATGGCCAGTGCGATTTCAGTACTGCGTCGAGAACTGTTACAAGATCGATCGCCGTCCCCCGACAGGGTGATGCAAAATCTCAATCGCAGCCTGTGGGATGACTTAGTGAATAGCAATTGCTTCATTACGCTGGCGTTAATTTGCTACGACCCCAATAGCCATCAGGTTTGGTATGCCAATGCTGGGCACATTTACCCAATGGTCTGGTCAGAGACAGAAATCGATGCCCCGGAGGGAGAACCGCTATATCTCAAAACTCGTGGGGTCCCTTTGGGCATATTGCCAGAGTGGACAGCGGCGGCGGGCAAGATCGAGCTTTTGCCCGGCCAAACGTTATTACTGACCAGTGATGGCTTAACTGAGGCGACGGTCGCTGATGCGACTCATGCTGGGGGTACAGCCATGCTGAAACAAACGGGACTGTGGGCGCTGCTGCAACAACACCCGCGATCGCTCGATTTAGACAAGCTCCTCAGCAGTATTCAGGCCGGCAGTGTGGAACAGGAAGACGACCAAACTGTGTTGTTGCTGGAGGTGACAGCATAATGCGGACAGAACTCCAAGTTCCCAGCGATCTAAAATTTTTGGCCGTAATTGAGGAGTGGTTACTCGGAGCCCTGCGGATTGAGCTCAGTGATTGGGGTGAATGGCCTAAATGGGAAAGTCGATTGCGCCTGGTTATCGTGGAAGCCTATTCCAACGTTGTGCGTCATGCCCATCAAGAGCGACCCCAAATCCCCGTATGTCTGCGGCTTGAACTTACCCCGGATCGTCTGCGCATCGAAGTGTGGGATCAAGGTCAGGGGTTTGATTTGAGCACGTATCTGCCCCCAACCCCCGATTTGCGCCAAGAGGGGGGCTATGGCTGGATGATTCTCAATCGCCTCATGGATAAGGTGGAATATCAGGTCAAAGTACAAGGCGAACGTAACTGTTTGCGATTAGAGGCGCATTTGCCGGTCGATCAGTTGTCGCCGTCACGATCACTACCGCGTACGCCCTCGCATCCCTAAACCTGGAAAACGACTTTAGCCTTCTGGGGCCATGCTGCCGTAGCGCGCGATCGCTGGCTGCCCTGTCGATTTTGTCTTGAGCCAAGCCCACATTTGGTCACCCAGGGAAAAGTGCCACCATTCATTGGGATGTTGCCGAAAGCCGGCTGCCCCCATCACTTGTTGCAGCAAGCACCGGTGCTGATGGATTTGCTGACTTTGGTCATCAATCTGGTTTTGAAAGTGTTCGGGGTGCGATCTCGCCGATACCTCATCAATTGGCGAGCCCATATCGATAGGCTTGCCGGTATCGTCTACGAGGGTGAGGTCGATCGCTGCGCCGGTGCTATGGGGCGGCGGTGTTGTCGGATCAGAACTCGGCAGCGCCCAAAATTGATACACCTGTGCCATGACTGCTTGCTTTTCAGCGTCCGAGACTTGCGTTAAGTCAAGCCCTTGCTGCTGGGCCAGTTCTTGAGTGGTGTAATCCACCATGAACTGCTGCACCGCCAGAGGACGATAGGCATCGAAAATCTGCAGTTGCCAACCAGGATACCGAGCCTGCAAGTCCTGCTGGGCTTGGTTTAATGCTGTTGCCACTGATTGACGCACCCAGTAAGGTGAGCGATCGCCATAGGGCGCACCTAGCGCCATGTAAGGATGAGGCGTCACCACCGCAAACTCGGCTAGCGGTAGCGGCACCAGAGGCTCGCCGCATTCATCAATCGGAACGGACTGATACGGCTTCATCTCACCCTGAACGCAACAACCATGAAAGTGACGGAAGCCTGCTTATAGCATGCGAGATCGCACGAGGGTGCGCGGTAGGCAGATCAGCTTCTGTAACTTCGGCACAAAGGCACGGCGATTGAACACGTCGTAATCATTTTGCTCAATCACGTCCAAAATCT
This sequence comes from uncultured Halomicronema sp., assembly GCA_964522775.1. Classification (GTDB taxonomy): domain Bacteria; phylum Cyanobacteriota; class Cyanobacteriia; order Phormidesmidales; family Phormidesmidaceae; genus Halomicronema. The sequence goes on along the minus strand of CAZFWL010000146.1, from coordinate 1,078 downwards.
TGCTGTAGAGCACTTGGGCAGCCCAGACTGGCCAGCGCGCATCCGGACTTAACTGGCTGATGCCTGCTTCGGCTTGCTGGTAAAACTTACGAGCGCGCTGAATCTCAAACTTCATTAGAGATCGCCAGCGATCGTCGATGACGCCATTCATCAAGTCATCGGCGGTGTAGTCAAACAAGGCAAGGTCATCCAGCGGCAAATAGATGCGTCCTCGGCGGGCATCTTCACCGACATCGCGCAGAATGTTAGTGAGCTGATTCGCAATGCCCAGTGCCACCGCTTCTTGAGTTGGATTAGGCAGCGCCCCGTAGCGCCGCCAGGGAGCCGTGGCTTGATCAGGGTCTATGCCCATCACCGTGGTTGACATCAAACCAACGGTACCCGCAACGCGATAGCAATAGAGTTCCAACTCTTCAAAGGTGCGATAGCGATCCTTATCAAGATCCATCCGCTGCCCGTCAATCATATCGATGAAGGGCTGAATATCGAGGGGAAACTGTTTGAGTGTATCCACCAACGCGACGTCGGTATCTTCCACTGGGTGCCCCTGAAAAATAGAGTGGAGCTGCTTTTCCCAGCGGTCGAGGGTATCCATTGTCGTCAGTGCGGCTTGGGGCCCATCGACCAATTCATCAGTGCGGCGGCACCAAACATAGATGGCCCAGATCGCCCGCCGTTTGGCGGGTGTCATTAATAGTGTGCCTAGATAAAAGGTTTTGGAGTATTCCGCTGTAATCTTACGGCAAACCTCGTAGGCGTCCTCCTTAGGAACCAAATCTTTAGACCGCAGCGAGTGAGACAATTGCAGCATTAATCTTGTTAGCTGGAAACTCGGAACATTTCAGACTACAGCGCTTAAATCCGCTGATCACGGACTGACTTCCTTTCACAGAATACGGGAAATTCAGCCCGATTTGACTGGTAATCGTGGGATTTAGCTAAGCCACGGAGGCCGGTTGGCGATCGCGCTCTGTATCCTGCGCCTCTGATGATGACCGCTGACTGACTGCCTGCGCCGCTAGCTTACCAGAAAGCACTGCGCCTTCCATGCTGCCGAGGTAGCGCTGCATCGTATAGC
>CAZFWL010000145.1:0-6948 GCA_964522775.1 uncultured Halomicronema sp. | reverse complement strand
TACAGCCCTGGGAACCGTGGAATAGGGGCATGGCTCCTTGAATGCCGAGGAAGGCCATGGCTGCTCCCAATGGCTGACTTTGCTTCAGCGGATTCACCGCGACCGCTTTGCGCCGGGCAATCACCTTAGTGGTGACTTCATTGGATGCCGGCTGTTCCTGCTGTTCAATCGCTTCGAGGCGATTGGGAATCCACCAGGCATCTTCGCTCCGCTTGGCCGCTGCGATTTCCCAAGGGGCGGGGCGGCGCACCTCATGCCAGACCGGACTGTGAATGGTTTCGTCCAATTCCTTCGCCATTTCAATCAAGCCGCCATACCCGGAATAGGGATTGTGACGTTCCTGATTCACATGCAAAAAGGGAATGCGGGCTTTCAGTGCGGTGTACTGGTTGCGGCCGCCAGCGATAAGCAAATCTGCTTTCGTCTTTTCAATGATTTGCAGCAGCTCTTGAGCACCACCCTTTTCAATGGTGACGCCATCGGGGCCGAGCAGTTTTTCGATGCGGGCTTTGTCGGCTTCGGTGCTCTTTTTGGTGCTGGTGGCGACGACTTTAATGCCTAAGTCCTGCGCCGCTGAGATGATGGACCAGCTCTTGACGCCGCCAGTGTTGATCACGACCCGCTTGCCTTGGAGGCGATCGCGATACGGGGCCAATTTTTCATCCAGCTGGGCGGTCTCCTGAGCAATCAACGCCTCGACCCGGGCCATCAGATTCACATCACCGAGGCGATAGGCCACGTTGCGCAAGCAGCGGTTCATATCCTCCACGCCGTAGAACGACTCTTCCACGTAAGGAATGCCATAGCGCTCTTCCATCTTGGTCGCCAGATTGATCAGCGCCTTGGAACAAATCACGATGTTCAACTTAGCGCGGTGGGCGTAGGCGACTTCTTCATAGCGCGCATCGCCGGTGATTTTCGAGAGCACGCGGATGCCGAGCTTATCGAACAGGGGTAAGACGCCCCAGAGTTCCCCCGCGATGTTGTACTCGCCGATGAGATTAATGTCGTAGGGGGTCGTATACTCCGGTTCCGCCGTGCCAATCACATTGGCCAGCAGCGCTTCTCCGGCCAGCCGGTTGCCCAGGTTTTTGCTGCCGGTAAAGCCGGGAGCGTGAACCGGAATCACCGGAATCTCGAACTTTTCTGAGGCGGCTTTACAGACCGCGTCCAGGTCGTCCCCAATCAGCGCCGTGACGCAAGTGGAATAGACAAACACCGCCGCTGGGCTGTAGCGATCTTTCACATCCTGAATCGCTTTATAGAGCTTCTTTTCACCGCCAAAAATAATGTCGTTTTCGCTTAGGTCCGTGGTGAACCCCATTTTGTAGAGCATGGGGCCAGAGGAGAGGCTACCGCGTCCCCCCCAAGAGTTACCGGCGCAGGCGATCGGTCCGTGAACGAGGTGCGCCGCGTCGGTGATCGGCACCAGGGTAATGCTCGCGCCGTCAAAGGCACATCCCCCTTGGGCCGCACCTGGCTTCGCCTGTTGTTTACAGGATTTGTTGTGACCTTTCCCATTTTTCTCATGGTTATGCTCACAACCTGACTGAGTCAGGAGCTCACTCATTTTGGGCTTGCTAGAAGTCATAGCGGCTAGAGAGGTAAGGGGTGAGAGAGGCAGGAACGGAGATGGACGTGGGAGCGAGACGCAATGCCTGGCTTCAGTCGATGCAGATGTAGCGAGTCACATCCTCGCCGCAGACATCTGTGAGATAGCTCAAAGCGCGAAACCGGAGACCAACGAGTTCGTTGTAAACCGGGTTGAGTTCGCAAAGGGGCGGGATGTGGACTGAGCGACCAAAGAGTGAAAAGGTGCGCTCAAACGGGCAACAGCAGGGAATGACTCGACAAACCCCATGGGCAAAGGTGCGATCGCTGACTTCAATGTGGTCAATCCAGCGACGCAGCGGCTTGAAAAGATCAAAGCCACCGGGCTGACGCGGAACGGCAGTGGCGGAATGGTCGTGAGGATGGGAGAGAAGTGCCATGGTTCGGTCTCAAAAGTAGCAATTGACGTTTTACGACTTTGGACTTTGGAAGGTTTTCGCTCACTCAAAATCAGCCATCCAGCATCCAAAATTGACTTACCAGTCTTCTTGTTCAATCAGCGGTTTGTAGTTGTCTTCCATTTGTTCGAGTTCTTTGCTCAGACACCCGACGACAAAGTTGGATTCGATGAAATGCACGGAGTAGATGTAGGCCCGTTGCAGGTAGGTGCCAATGCCCACGATGTAGCCAACGTCGCCTTTCTTCGCGAGGTGGAAGCCGATGTCTTTGCCAGGGAAGGTGCCGTCGTTGCGGAGGACTTTGCGGGTGCGAACGCGGGTGCCCATGTCGAACTTTGGTGGGCCGTCGAGTTCAATTTCGTCACTGAGTTTCATGGCGGCTGAGGTAGTAGGGATTGGGGAATGGAGGATCCCCCCCTGCCCCCCTTAATAAGGGGGGTGGCGATAGCCGGGGGGATCAGCGCAACCGATTAACGGATCAGGTCGAAGGAGATGTCCGTCTTCGCGGGGATGATGGTGTTGCGATCGAGTTCATCCAGGATGGTGTTAATAATCCAATTGAACTGATTGATCGCGCCCTGGTAACCCAGCGTGGCGTAACGGTGCATGTGGTGGCGATCGAAGATCGGATACCCAATGCGCACTAACGGCGTGTGAGTATCGCGCCAGAGGTACTTGCCGTAGGAGTTGCCGATGAGTAAGTCAACGGGTTCGGTGAACATCAGCGATCGCAGGTGCCACAGATCCTTCTTGCCCCAGATGGTGGCCTCTTGGCCGTAGGGGCTGTTGGTCAGCACTTCCCGCAGTTCGGCTTCGAAGTCAGGGTTGCTGTTGGTCACCACAATATGGACCGGCTCAGCGCCCATTTCCAGTAAGAACTGAGTGATGCCGAAGACATGATCCGGGTCACCGTAGAGGGCAATCCGCTTGCCGTGAATCCAGGCTTGGGAATCAGTCAACGCGTCAACCGCACGACCACGCTCAGCCTGTAGCTCTTGCGGAATCGCCTTGCCGGTAATCGCCGACAGATTCATCAAGAATTCGTCAGTGCCCTTGATGCCAAAGGGACGGAAGTTGTAGGTCTTCTGCTCCCACTCTTTGTTGATGTAGTCCTGGGTCTTGAGCGTGGTGTACTTCTGGAAGAAGAAGGTACCTTCACCATTGATCGAATCACCGGCCTCTTCCAACGTGGTCAACCCGTTATACATCTTGAATTCACCCGTGTTGGGAGAATCAAAGGTGTCAGAGTTGTCCGAGAGGATGGTGTAGTCGATGCCGAATAGACCGAGGATGCGCTTCAGCTCGCGGATGTTGCCCACATAGGGATCAAAGCCCAAGTTGAAGTTGAACTTACCGTTAGTGGTTTCAGCCTTCTTGCCTTTGGTCAGGGTCTTGAGGATGCTCACCAGCATGTTGTCGTAACCCGTAATGTGGGAGCCGACGAAGCTGGGGGTATGAGCAGCGGGAACGGGCAAGTCAGCCGGAATCATCTCCTCATTCTTGGCGGTGGTGATGTAAGCGCCAATGTCATCCCCAATCACCTCAGCCATACAGGTGGTGCAGAGGGCGATCATCTTGGGCTTATAGAGTTCGTAGGAATTCTGCAAGCCGTTCTTCAGGTTGTTGAGGCCGCCAAATACCGCAGCATCTTCTGTCATCGAAGAGGAAACTGCTTGGAACGGCTCTTTGTAGTTCCGGGTCAGGTGGGTCCGGAAGTAAGCCACACACCCTTGGGAACCGTGGCTGTAAGGCAGCGTACCTTCGAAACCCGACGCGACGAATAGGGAGCCCAGGGGCTGACAGGCTTTAGCGGGGTTAATGGTCAGCGCTTCGCGAGCAAAATTCTTTTCGCGATAGTCCCAGCTCTTAGTCCATTCAGCCGCTTCAGCGACCACCTCAGGGTCATGAGCGCCTTCAAACTGACGCTTGTACTCAAACAAGTCTTGGTAGGTTTCCGTTTGGAATAGATCAAAGTGATCTTGGATCTTGCCGGGGTCGGCAGCGTTCTCCGGCACTTGGGGATTGGTGTTCTCAGTCATGGGTTTCTCCTTGGGAGGGGGGAGGGGAGTGAGTGATGATGGTTGGGGCGCACGGCTGTGCGCCCTTACGGCATACGGTGGTACGGATTTATGCCTCCTGCCAAGGAGCTTCGACTAAGCCCCAAGTGGGATTGTTGACGGCCATATCCATGTCACGGGCGAAGACCTCGAAGCCTTCATAGCCGTGGTAGGGACCGGAGTAATCCCAGGAGTGCATCTGGCGGAAGGGGAGAGCCATCTTCTGGAAGACGTACTTCTCTTTGATGCCTGCCGCAATCAAGTCGGGCTTCATTTTCTTAGCGAGTTCTTCAAACTCGAAGCCGCTGACGTCGTCATAGATGACGGTGCCTTCTTGCACGTAGTCGGCGGTGCGCTTGTAGTCGTCGCCGTGGCCGAACTCATAGCCAGTACCGATGACTTTCATCCCCAGATCTTCGAAGGCGGGAATGACGTGGCGAGGACGCAGGCCACCGACCATCATCATCACTTCTTTGCCTTCGAGGCGCGGGCCATACTTAGCGGTGATTTCAGCCATGCGGGCTTCGTGCTCCGCAATGACGCGCTCAGCATTCGCCTGAATGGTTTCGTCGAACTGAGCCGCAATCTTCCGTAAGGACTTGGCGATTTGCGTGGGGCCGAAGAAGTTGTATTCCAACCAGCCGATACCATACTTCTCTTCCATGAAGCGGCAAATGTAGTTCATGGAGCGGTAGCAGTGGATCAGGTTCAACTTCGCCAGCGGCGTCATCACCACTTCGTTAAAGGTGCCATCCCCAGAGAATTGGCTGATCACGCGGAGACCGATCGCTTCCAATAGTCGACGACTGGGCCACGCATCTCCTCCAATGTTGTAATCACCGATGATGTTGACATCGTAGGGACCGGGCTCGAAACCCTCGGGGGTCTTGCGATACTCATCCGCTTTGGGCAGCACCCAGTCCCGGACAGTGTCGTTGGCAATGTGGTGACCCAAGGACTGGGAAACACCCCGGAAGCCTTCACAACGGACAGGGATAACGGGCTTGCCATACTCTTTGTTCTTCGACCTGGCGACCGCTTCGATGTCGTCCCCAATCAAACCGACGGGGCACTCAGATTCAATAGTGGTGCCCTGGCTAAGGGGGAAGAGAACTTCCAACTCATCAATCAGCTTGGAGAGTTTTTTGTCACCGCCGAAAACGATGTCACGCTCTTGGAAGTCAGAGGTGAACTGCATGGTGCCGAAGGTATCGACACCCGTGGTACCGATGTAGTAGTTACGGCGACCGGACCAGGAATAGTAGCCGCAGCCCACGGGACCGTGGCTGATGTGAATCATGTCCTTTACCGGCCCCCAAACCACACCTTTGGCCCCTGCATAGGCACAGCCACGGGTGGTCATAACGCCAGGAACGGACTTTTTATTGGACTTGACGCCGCAGTCAGATGCGCCTTCTTCGGTCACGTTCAGGTGCTTGGAGCGGCTCTTTTTAGCTTTGGCGGGATACGCTTCCAGGACTTCCTGGACGAGCGCTTTGCGATCTTCTACGGTGCTCATGGTGCCCTCTCAATTAGGGTGAATGGGTAGGAGAGTGAGTGGGAAAGGGGTCGTTGTTGGCCTGAGTGATCGCGGGAAATGTCCCAAAAGCTGGCTTGCAAGTGAGTTGGACTCGTGCCGCCATCGTTCAGTCAACTCGCAATTAGACAGTGGCCGCTTCTTTGTCAGCCGCTAATGCCTTCTCGTACTCTTCGTCGCCACCCAAGAGACCGAACTCGACCAACAGGTCTTCTAGTTCGTCCATCGTGATCGGCGTGGGGATGACGAGGTTCTTGTTGTTTTCGATCTTCTTAGCTAGCTGGGTGTATTCTTCCGCTTGCTTGCTGTCGGGAGCGTACTCAATCACAGTCATGCGGCGTAGTTCAGCGTGCTGCACGATGTTGTCGCGAGGGACGAAGTGAATCATTTGAGTACCCAAGCGCTCAGCCAAGGTCTCGATCAACTCAACTTCCCGATCAACGTTACGGCTGTTGCAGATGAGGCCGCCTAGACGGACACCACCGGAGTGAGCGTACTTGAGAATGCCTCGAGCGATGTTGTTGGCCGCGTACATGGCCATCATTTCACCGGAGCAAACGATGTAGATTTCCTGGGCTTTACCTTCCCGAATGGGCATGGCAAAACCGCCGCAAACCACGTCACCCAATACGTCATAGGAGACGAAATCGAGATCTTCGTAAGCGCCTTCTTCTTCTAGGAAGTTGATGGCGGTGATGATGCCCCGACCGGCGCAACCCACGCCCGGCTCAGGACCACCTGACTCAACGCACTTAACGTTTTTGTAGCCAGTGAGTAAGACTTCGTCGAGTTCGAGATCTTCGACTGCGCCACGCTCGGCCGCTAGGTGCAGAATGGTGGTTTGCGCCTTGCTGTGTAGCATCAAACGAGTGGAATCTGCCTTTGGGTCACAACCCACAATCATGATGCGGTTGCGGTCAGCCATACTGGCAATGGTGTTTTGGGAAGTAGTGGACTTACCAATGCCGCCTTTTCCGTAAAATGCGATCTGTCGCATGGTGGAGAGTCTCCTTAGCTTTGCAATGTCGTTGAGTGAAATCGTGGCTAGCGGGGGTTCGGTCTGCATAGAACTGGCTTAATAACCCGCGGTTGCGTAACCGGTCTGGAAGTAGGGGCAGGGTCATCAGTGCGGTGTGTTAGACGGAAGGACATGACCCTGCCCGGGTGGTGGGTGTTTGCTGTCTGCCGCACTATGTGGACGTTGGTGGATCCCTTCCGGGATGGTTTTGTGAGGGTTGAGGATTCATGAGTATGAGGGTGGTTGAGTGTGAGGGTGGAGGGGTTAGATGGCTTCGACGGTGAGGGTGGCTTCGAGCTCGTGACGCAGGTGGCGCCGGGTTTGTCG
>CAZFWL010000144.1:0-6952 GCA_964522775.1 uncultured Halomicronema sp. | reverse complement strand
AGAGCCGGAACGTTTCAGTATTTGGGGCAAGATTCGGTTAGATGCGCTAGATCAAGAGCCTAGCCAAGGTGCTGGACAACCCGCAGCACAGGAACTCATTCAAGGATGCCTACTAGTTCTGCAGGCACTGTTCATTGATATTGAAGATTTGCTGGGTGCCAAGCAGGCGAGCTTGTTTGAGCGTGAAATCAGCAGCGCTTTGACGCAGTGGCGATTTCCACAAGTGACTTCTGAAAAAGCAGTCAGAACGCTATTAACCATGGACCCGCTAGCGACCCAAGTGCCTCCTTGGGAAGAGCATCATCTACAGCGACTGTTAGAAGAAATGCATCGGTTGGGTAAAGATGCCTTTGGGAATGCCAACTTTACTGAGCGATCGCTCGACGCGTTAGAAGATCTCTCAAATAATGAGCAAAAGCAATTTACGGGTTGGCTAGCCACATCGCCCTCAGGCAAATTGTGGCAATAGCGGATCGCCGTTGATGCGCGATCAATTGCCTCAGAAGGCCTCGACTCAGCTACGCTGCCTTACGTATTACTAACTGCGGCTAGATTCAATGCTTCAGTTTGGCGATATTGCGGTACAACAAAACCTACTGGGTTTATTCTGCTGTGATTTGAGCGCCCCAAAAGCGACCTCAACGGGTTGAAGTCTCCCAAACTTGTTGTGTGCTCTGAGGAGAGTATTCCATTGAGCAAGCAGTCCTCCACCTCTTCTTCGTTTTTGTCCAACAACGCCCTAATCACCCTCTCGATTATTTGGCTGTTATTGGCAATTTTTGTCTTTCTGTTTTTCAGTGTCTTGCCAGAAGGCGCAGATTCGCGGTCGGCATGGTACCTCAATACAATTACGATCATTGAAACCGGTGCGTTTCTTTTTGCCAGTTTTTTGTGTTTTCGCAATTGGCAAAGTACTCAAATCGTCAGCGGTCGAGGGGTTTGGCTCTCTATCGGAATTGGCTTGCTGCTATATGCTGGCGGCAATATCTTTTTCTATCTGTGGAATAACGTTTTTGGCCTTGACCCGTCTGTATCATTTGGCGACTTCTTTTATCTCTCGTCTTATGTATTCTTGGCGATCGGCATGTTCAAAGCTGTGTTGCCCCGCCGTCTAAATCTGGACTTGAAACAGTGGGCAGTTGTCTTTATTGTGGCGGTCTTAGGGGCTGCGCTAGCGATTTTCCCCCAATTTGGCGGCGATGAAGCAGCGATCTCTCCCCCTGCTCCGCCGTCAATTTCAACCTTGGTCAGACTAGAGGCGCCGGCCTGGGCCCAAGAGACTGCACCGGCAGAGCCTGCACCTGAAGAAGCGGCCCCGGCAGAAGAGCCCGTCCCCGTTGAAGCGGTGCCTGAAGAAGCTCCGGCAGAGCCTGCACCCGTCGAAGAAGTACCCGTCGAAGAAGCCGCACCGACTACTGCGCCTGCTTGGGCGGTGAGTATTGATGCCTTTTTGGATCCGTTTGAAGACATCGTGGGCTATTTGTACATCTTTGGCGATTGGTTATTGCTGGTCGTGGCAACGACTTTGCTAGTGGCCTTTTGGGGTGGACGCTTTTCTCAGTCTTGGAAGTTGATTGCGATCGCGGCCTTCTGTCTCTACATTGCCGATATGTTTTTTGCCTACTCATATAACTATGTTGAAGGTGCTGTTTGGGAAGTCTTTTGGACATTTTCAGCTCTGTTCTTCGGTCTAGGTGCGGTAGTGGAGAATTCTATTTCTAGTCGTTCTCGTCGGAATCCTCGCCGCCGCCGTGCCCAGTCTTAAAACAGCAACGGAATAGTTTGACGTCTGCAAGATTCGACTCTCATAAACTCGTGATCACGTTGGTAAGGCTAGCCATAGCGATCTCGAGTTTTGCGCTTTTAGCTATCAGTCGCTCAACGAATCCGACCAGCCATCAGGCAATTGTGATTGTTTCAGATTCGGTAGACGTCTTGAATCGGGTGGAAGCAATAGCTGCGGTTGCAAAGCAAAATCGATACGCTGGATAAGTTGAAATCGCAGTCGTCAACATGTCGCAGGACTTTTGCCAAACCGCCTTTGTCACCCTTGCTACGGGCAATGTGAATGAACTGGCGAAATTTTACGAGGCCCTGCTGCGCGTTGCACCCGTAATCTTGGTCACCGATCGCTATGCCGAATTTGCGATATCGGGACTCAAGCTCGCCCTATTTCAACCGCAAGTTGACCATCAATCAGAATTTGACCAGCCAACCCGCGCTGCGATGAGTCTGTGTTTAGAAGTGGCAGATTTGGATGCGGCGATCGCCCATCTGACCCATCTCGGCTATGCCCTGCCCGGAACTATCACCCAAGCCTCCCACGGTCGCGAAGTCTATGCCTACGATCCTGACGGCAATCGCCTGATTTTGCACCAGCAGACATAAATGCTCACCATTTGCGGGACGGGAGGGCTCGGACTCAGCCTATTGATCTGAGCTTTCTCGTTGTCGCTGCACGACGACTTGTCGAAAACCCAGTACCACCAAAATATTAGAAATCGTCAAAAATGATTCTGCGGAGCCATGTAGCCAATCGATATTTGCGAGCTCGGCCCCGTAGACCTGCTGCGCATAAATGCCAGCGGGAATCGTGATGACAACAAATACCAGCAAAAAGTAAAACCCTATGAGGGCTAGACGCGGTGTCTGCCCGGATCGCGTCACAAAATACAAAAATCCCAAATAGGGAAACAGCGATATCGCGAATAAATTTTGCTTGTCAAATAACGCTTCCATCGCTGCTCTCCAGACTATTCCACGCTACGTTTCCAACCCTTGTAAACCCAATAATGGGTAGCCAGTCTCCTGGGCTGATGCCCTTACTCGCTCTCCAGCACGGAACTGGCCACGGAATCTTGAGATGGCTTGGCCTGACGCCAAATCCACCAGGCTGCTAAGCAGGCGGTGGAATTGCCCACAACGGTCATCCCCGCTTGGAGGGTGACGAGCCACGATAGCGACTCAGCATTGTCGAAAAAATGCCAGGTGCAAGCACACATCGCACTCACGAGCGAGGGCAACATGCCAAAGGAGAGGGCCCGCCAAGCGGTATGCCCCGTTACCCCGGCAAATACCCAAATGAACCAAATCGCCGCGATCCATTCGACGACGCTGGTAATGTGAACTATCCAGGTGGGAATTGAGAGAGCGTGCATAGAATTTGCAACAACCGCAAATGACAGCAGGGGATTGGTAAGCTTGGCGCGATCGTAAGTGGCGATAGGCTGCCGCTTTTCATAAACGGGCGATCGCCCTTGCTCATCATCCCCCAAGCGGTCCGGTTTACCAACCCTTTCTGCCCGACCAAGGGCTCCCTGTAAGCGGTCAATTCAGCAGTATGGTAAGAGGGGCATTTGGGGCAACGGAGTCAGGATGAGAGTTGTACTGTGTGGTTACTACGGCATGGGCAACGGCGGTGATGAAGCGCTGTTGGCCGCATTGCTACAAATGCTGCCGCCACACGTCACCCCGGTAGTACTGTCGGGCGATCCCGTCGCGACTACCCGCGATCACGGCGTTGAAGCCTACCCGCGCAAATCACTGAAGGGAATTTGGGCCGCCTTTAAGGGGGCGCAAGGGTTTATCTGGGGAGGGGGCAGTCTGATGCAAGATGCCACTAGCGCCCTGAATCCGATTTACTACGGGGGACTGATGCTGTGGGCACAGCTGCGCGGCCTGAAAACGGTGGCCTGGGCGCAGGGGATTGGGCCATTACAGCGGGCGTGGACGCGGCGATTGGCCTACAAAACCTATCACCAATGTACCGGGGTGACGGTGCGCGATCGCGCCTCGGCAGCGCAGGTCGCTAACTGGGGTGTGCGCGCTTGGCTGTCGCCTGATCCCGTGTGGGCGTTGAGTTCCACCCCGGTGCCAGGACTGGCGGATTTTCCGGCACCGCGCGTCGCCGTTTCGTTGCGGAGCCATCCCTGGCTGACTCCTGAACGCTTGGCCCACTTTGGCGAGGCGCTGGCCAACTTTCAAACCGCGACAGGCACCAGTATTTTGTTAGTGCCATTTCAAGCTAGTAAAGATCTACCCATTGCCGAGGCGATCGCTCCTCAGCTTTCCGGCCCTCATCAGCTTTTGGCGTTAACCGATCCCCGTCAGCTCAAAGGTGTGTTTCGTGGAGTGGAAATGGTCATTGGGATGCGGCTCCATGCGCTCATCATGGCGGCGGCGGAAGGGTGTCGCTGCTTTGCCCTGAGCTATGACCCCAAAGTTACGTATCTGGCCGAAGACCTCGCGATGCCCGGCTGGGAAATGGCACCTGCTACCGAACCAGCCGTACCGTCTGATTTTGCCTTGGAGACATGGCCCGACAGCGCTGCCGCCATGACTCAAGCCTGGTTGCAGTACTATGCCAATGGTTTGCCCGCCTCTCCGGAACAGATTCAGTCGCGCGTTGATCGCGCCCTCATCCACCAAGAGATGCTGCATCGTTTTTTAGCCTCCGACTCGTAAAACTGATGCCTGGGCAAGAGATGGTGGCCTCCCGTGGTCAACGGCGCTCGGCTTGGACAAAGCGATCGCACCCTGCTAAGTCCGGGAGGGACTGAATCGCTTGGAATTGTGCGGAGGTTGATAGCAATTCAGCGATCTCGGCTGATTGTCCCTGCATGTGCTCCACCAGCCACAGCCCCCCTGAGACTAAATAGTCCGGGGCGTTCATCGCTAACCGTCGAATGTCCGCTAAACCATCGTCGCCGCCATCGAGGGCCAAGAGAGGCTCATGCTGGGCAACTTCGGGCGCTAGCGTCTCCACCACCGCTGTGGGAATGTAGGGCGGATTCGAGACGATGCCGGCCAGTTGGTCCCGCCAGGCTGATAACGGCTCAAACCAGGAACCTTTAAGAAACTGAACGCGATCGCTGAGGCCATTCTCCGCCGCATTTTGTTGCGCGATTGCTAACGCGGCGGCACTCACATCCACCGCCAGAATTTCGGCTTCTGGCAACGCGCGGGCTAACCCCAGGGCGATCGCCCCACTGCCGGTGCCTAAGTCCACCCAGGTCCCTTGTCGGCAAGCTGCTGCTCGGGGATTTTTTGCGACCCAGTCCATCACCAAGTCAATCACGAGTTCCGTTTCGGGACGGGGAATGAGCACCGCTGGAGCAACTCGTAGAGTCAAGTCTCGCCAGACCGTTTGGCCGACTAAATGCTGAATCGGCACGCGCTCTTGCACACGCTGCTGCCATCGAGTTGCGAGTTCTGCCAGAGGTATCCGTGCGGGGACAGCTGCCGCCTGCCTGAGGGTTCCTAACCGCAATGCCAAGGGCTCCACGTCATATAGACCGCGCAGCAGCCAATCTACTTCAGCTAAGTCAATGTGGTGAATTTGGGCTTGAGTGCGAGCCTGCGATCGCCATGCCCACAAATCCTGGCCGCTCAGCCGGTAGGGATATTCTGCCACCCTTACCTCCTGAAACCTTCACACCCTCAAAGCACCCGGAGTACACTCGGCACATTTTGAATATTCGCGAACTCTCGCAGTTCGACCAACGCCGCTTGAAAGTTGCTCTCCGTGACTTCATGGGTGACGACAACGACCTCAGCCGTTTCCCCGTGAACGTCAATTTGGACGACTGACTCAATGCTGACGTCGTGATTACCGAAACAGGTTCCGATGCGACCAATTACGCCAGCTTGGTCTTTGGCCAGCAGCCGCACATAAAAGCGACTCACAATATCGGCCATCGGACTCACTTGGCAGTAATGCTGGTGCGTACAGGCCAGCAGTGGATTTTGGGGTTCTGCTTTGGCGGCTACACTTTGGGATTGCAGCGTCCCCGCAATATTCAAAATGTCTGAAACGACGGCACTGGCGGTGGGGCCTTCTCCCGCACCGGGACCAAAAAACATGACCTGGCCAATGGGATCACCCTCGACCAAAATGGCGTTATAAACGTCGTTAACGCTAGCAAGAGGATGATGCTTCGGCACCAGGGTGGGATGCACCCGGAGTTGCAGTTGATCCAGTGCTTCGTTAGACACAGGGCAGGTATCCCGGCGGGCGATCGCCAGCAGTTTAATCACAAACCCTAGCCGCTCGGCATAGGTAATATCGGAAGCACTAATATGCCGAATGCCCTCGCAGAAAACGTCTTCTAACTTAATCCGTCCGCCAAAGGCCAACGATGCCAAGATCGCAATTTTGTCAGCGGCGTCTAAACCATCCACATCGGCGGTGGGATCAGCCTCGGCATAACCCAGCTTTTGTGCATCTGCCAAAATGGCCTCAAAGTCACCGCCTTCTTCCTGCATGCGAGTCAGGATGTAGTTCGTGGTGCCGTTGACAATGCCCGTCACCGCTTGGATCCGGTTCACGCCCAGGGCTTGTTTTAACGGCTGAATGACCGGAATCCCCCCGCCCACAGCCGCTTCTAAAAGCACGTAAACCCCCGCCTGATTCGCGGCAGTAAAGATTTCGTCGCCATAACGGGCAATCACAGCTTTGTTCGCTGTCACGACGTGCTTGCCTTGGTGAATGGCTTCTAAAATCAGCGATCGCGCGGGCTCTAAACCGCCAATCAGTTCCACCACGACATCTACGTCGGGATCCGTCACAATCGACTCAAGGTCAGTCGTCAAGCGGTCTTGGGGAAACTCAAGGTCACGGGATTTGTCGAGCGATCGCACCCCGACTCGATAAATTTCTATGACTTTCACCAGTGGGTGCCGTTCTGCCGGATCCAGCAAAATTTTTGCTGTGCCGATACCGACCGTTCCTAATCCCAACAGACCTACTTTTACCGTCACCGTTTGCTGATTCCTTTTCGAAAGCCTTGACCAATGGTAGGGGATGCCGTTACGAACAAAAACCGGAGAGGCGCAAAAACCTCCCCGGTCTCAGAAAAGAGCTAAAAAATTAGCGACAGTCTTCAATCGAATGTACTAGCCGCGATGGAACACTTAGTAAGTTTCAACGTGCCAGCGGTGCTCTTTCTTCATT
>CAZFWL010000143.1:0-6998 GCA_964522775.1 uncultured Halomicronema sp. | reverse complement strand
CTGAACTACATCGTGCCGGACTACGTCCACGTGATGGCGGATGGCCGCATTATCACCACGGGCGGTAAAGAGCTGGCGGAACGGTTGGAAGCAGAAGGATACGAAGAGATTTTGGCTGAGCATACAGCAGGGGTGGCGTAATGGCGATTCAAGTTTCGAACTCGGATGCGGCAGCAAAATCCACCAAAGCTGAACAGCGCCAAGCCTATCTGCAAGCCTTGTTGAGTACGGTTCAGTCCGCCGTTCCGGCGGCAGTAGCCCTCGCTGATTTACGGGCTAAAGCAGAGGCAATTGTTCACGAGCATACGTTTCCCTCTAGCCGTGATGAAGACTGGCGCTTTACGGATGTGAGTCCGATGCTCTCGGTACCGTTTAAAGCGGTCGATAGCCTGGCGAAGGTTGATTCCGCTGTGTTGGACGCAGTGCAGATGCCAGAGGCGATCGCTCGCATCGTGCTGGTGAACGGTCAATATAGTGAAACGCTTTCTGCGATCGCCTCGTTGCCTACGGGCGTTGTCGTCGGGAACCTTGCCAAGCTTCAAGAGAGTACTTTAGCGGACAAGTTGGTAACTCGTCTGGCGACCTCTAATGGTGGTCATGAAGTTTTCACGGCGCTCAATACTACGGGATTTCAAGACGCTGCAGTGGTGTATGTGCCGCGTAATCAAGTGGTGGAACAGCCGATTCAGGTGGTTCACCTGTCGGTGGTGCAAGGTGAACCTGTTATCACCAACTCTCGCTGTCTGGTCGTAGCGGAATCCGGCAGTTCGGTAACTGTCGTTGAAGATTTCTTCGGTGCCCATGGCGAGGACTCTTTCAACAACAGCGTGACTGAAGTGTGGGCCGACGACAATGCGCAAGTGACCCATGTGCGACTCCAACGCGAAGGGGGCGGCACTTTTCATATTGGTAAAACTGCCATTACCCAAGGACGCGACAGTCGCTACACCATCGTGCCTGTAACGTTGGGAGCGCGAGTCTCGCGGCATAACTTGGAGGTATATCAGGCGGGGCCGCAGACGGACACGAATCTGTATGGCTTGACCGCGATCGCCCAATCCCAAATCGCCGACACCCACAGTCTGATTGCCATGAACCATCCCCATGGCATCGCTGATCAGCTACACAAAGCCATCATTGACGATGCGGCCCATGCTGTATTCAACGGTAAAGTGTGGGTGCCCCATGATGCTCAGCTCACCAACGCGAGTCAGCTCAATCGCAATCTGCTGCTATCGGGTAAGGCGCGGGTCGATACCAAACCGGAACTCGACATTGTGGCGGACAATGTGAAGTGCGCCCACGGCGCGACGGTCAGCCAGCTGGACGCTAGCGAAGTCTTTTATCTGCAAAGTCGCGGCATTAGTGCTGAGGCGGCGCAGCGGTTATTAATTTACGGGTTTGCGATGGACATTATCGATCGCATTCCCGTTCCATCCTTAAAGCAGTCGCTCACGGACATCGTGACCCAGCGATCTCGCTAGTTAGGATGGTTGTAAGGTTGCATGATTCCCCCGTTTGAATGGTTCCTATGACTCTGGCCCAAGAACTTACCCTCGCTGCTAAGGTGCGTAACGACTTTCCGATTCTGCATCAGGAAGTCAACGGCCATCCGCTGGTGTACTTCGACAACGCGGCCACGTCGCAGAAGCCGAAACAGGTGCTGGACGTCATTAAGCACTATTACGAAGGGGACAATGCCAACGTACATCGCGGCGTTCATGCGCTGAGTGCGCGGGCGACGGATGCTTACGAAGGGGCGCGAGACAAGATTGCGGCCTTTGTGAATGCCGCCTCCCGAGACGAAATCGTCTTCACTCGCAATGCCAGCGAGGCGATCAACCTGGTGGCCTACGCCTGGGGCATGAATACCCTGCAAGCGGGGGACGAAATCATTCTCTCGGTGATGGAGCACCACAGTAATCTGGTGCCCTGGCAATTTGTGGCGCAGCGGACGGGGGCGGTGCTGAAGTTTGTCGGCTTGACAGACACCCAAGAGCTGAATATGGATGAGCTGCGATCTCACCTCTCCGATAAAACGAAGCTCATTGCCGTCAACCACGTTTCCAATACCCTGGGCTGCATTAACCCGGTGGAAGACATCGTGGCCCTGGCCAACCGCTACGGGGCGCGGGTGCTGATTGATGCCTGTCAGAGCACTCCCCACATGCCGCTAGATGTGCAGGCCCTGGGCTGTGACTGGCTGGTAGCTTCTGGCCACAAGATGTGCGGCCCCACGGGCGCGGGTTTTCTGTACGGCAAGCTGGACTTGTTGAAAGAAATGCCGCCTTTTTTGGGTGGCGGTGAAATGATTGCCGATGTGTTTTTGGATCATTCCACCTACGCAGAACTGCCCCACAAGTTTGAAGCCGGAACTCCCGCGATTTCCGAAGCGATCGCCCTCGGGGCGGCGGTAGATTATTTGAATGCGATCGGCATGGACAAAATTGCCGATTACGAGCACGAGCTGACCGCGTATCTGTATCAGCAAATCAATCAGGTACCTCACCTGACGCTATACGGCCCCCAGCCTAAGGCCGATGGCTCGGGTCGTGCGGCGATCTCCACCTTCACTGTTGATGGGGTTCACGCGCAAGACCTTTCGACCCTGCTGGATCAGTCCGGTATCGCCATTCGCTCCGGTCATCACTGCACCCAACCCCTCCACCGCATTCTGGATGTGAATTCCACCGCTCGGGCCAGCCTGTATTTCTACAACACCCGCGAAGAAATCGACGTGTTCATCGCGGCGCTGAAGGACACGATTGAGTTTTTTGCCAGCGTCTTTGATGACGATTAAGGACTTGGGTTAAGGCCGCTCTGACTGATTAACCTTAGCGAGCACTACAATTTAGCTAAAGGTGTTAATAGGTGGTTTCCTTGACTCAAGCCAACCTAAAAATTGCCACGTTTGCTGACTATCTCGCCTATGACGACGAGTCAGACCGACGGTATGAATTAACCTACGGGGATTTGATCGAGGTGCCACCAGAGTCAGATGAGAATGTTTTGATTTCTCGTGCACTTGATCGTGCCTTTTCAGAAATTGTGGGCTTTCAACGAGTCAGAACACATCAACTCGCGATCGAAGTATTGGGCCAGCCGAAGAACCGTTTTCCGGATCTGACAGTCTTACAACCGGAGCATCTGGAGCAGCTACAGGCACTGGGCCAGTCTGCCATTACGTTGGAGATGGCTCCCCCGTTGCTGGTAGTGGAAGTGGTCAGCCCTGGAGCCGATAATCGCCGCCGCGATTATTTAGATAAGCGCAATCAATACGAATGGCGAGGCATCCCGGAATATTGGATTGTTGATCCGCAAGAAAATTGTGTGACGGTGCTGGCAATGCTTGAGGGGGCGTATACGGAAACCGTGTTTAGTCGAGGTGACACGGTTGTTTCCCCAATATTTTCCCAATGGCAATTGACCGTTGAGGAAATGGTGCGATCGTAGATTGCTCCCCATAAAGTGCTCAGTGGGCGCTCTCATTACTCGAAACTGGAGTGTTAAACACCCGCCTCAAAAATTTGGCTGACCTCAAGCTGTAGTTCTGGAAAGGTAGGCGAGATGAGACGATCGCCTTGTCGAAATCGACGCATCTGATACTCACCATCCATCCATTCGCAAACGGTCACGGTGGGTTGTTTGGGCACCCCGATATACCGCCGTCCGCCTAAGCCCTGGTAATCCACAATCCAATATTCTGAGATGCCCATCGCTTCGTAGTCGGCCCGTTTATGGTCGTAGTCATCGCGCCAGTTGGTACTCACAACTTCTACCACCAAGGGCACTGAGCTTCCTTGCAGGATAGTAGAGGCGGTTTTCCATCGAGACTCTTCTGGTAAGGCAGCTTTGTTCAACACAGTGAGGTCGGGCTTATAGCCAGTGTTGGGGGCCGCAGGCTTGAGGGTACAGGTGCGCGGCAACACATAGGGCAAACCTAAACGCCGAATTTCGAAGTTGAATTCTGCTACCAAGAACGCGACTACCTCTTCGTGTTTGCCGGTCGGGTTCACGGCAATGACTTCTCCATTGAGCAATTCATAAATGCCACCATCTTCTGGATAGGTCGCCAGGAATTCTTCGAAGGTGAGCGGTTGTATTTGGGCCTGTACCATGATGCTGCCTTGCGCCAGGGTTTCTTCAGTTTAGCCTGTTGCTACTGAGCCAATCTCAGCGGTTTTTCTGCAATTTCACTCTCCCCTCAGGGATCGCTCAATCTCTGAAAGGTTCTTGTACAGCTGAGATGCATAGAATAAAGATAAAGTACGGCTGGTCAGAAATGAGCCACATTAGTATTCCATCATCTGATGATTTTCCTCACAGAGAGATTCCTATTTCCAAGTACATTCCCTTCGGCTCTTTAGGAGACCCAATTCATCTTTACTCTGGAAAAATCATTTTTAGCCAAAATGAAAACTCCTTCAGCGTTAATACCCTAATCGAGTTTACATGGCTACCCTCACCACAGGTCCGATTTATTACTGATAATCCTCCGATTGCTGAAGTTCGAAAACTGAATGGTCCAGAAGACATATCCTTACAACTCGATGATGGTACTAAAGTTGAGCGAGGGATAATCACGGCTCGAAGTATAAGTCGTAACATGCAAGGTGAGTTAGCATCTCTTTCCGGTATAATCGGGGAACGAATAATTCGCTCAGAAAACAGTTCAATAAAATATGTTAAATTTCTTCTGCCTAATTTTCAAGACATAATTGGAAAGCCAATAAGTTGTGGAGATGGAAATTCTATCTCTCGAAGTATTTTGCGACATAGCGGTAGTTGGAAGATTACTATCGATGCAGTTGATCACTCCAAGGATGTCTTTGATTTCATAGAAAAGACATCTGGCTTTGGCGTTACTCATATTGGAAAAATAGAGAAAGAAGATGGAGACTTTTTTACTTCTGATGATGCAATATCAATTCTAGAAGCACTGCATTGGTATTGCTCATTCGCAATTGGCCGATGGACGGGACCTTGCCTACCCTTTGGCTTCGACCAAGATGGTGAAACTGTATGGCAAATGTGGGATTTCTTCCGAATAAGCCCCTTTCATAAAAACTCCTCATGGTTAGGGTGGGGTAGCCGTAGACATATCTTTGAGGAACCATTTCAAGGATTTTTTGCCCTCTGGACTGATGATGATTGGAATGAAATCATCGAATTATCTATCCACTGGTATATTGATGCTAATTCAAGGCAAGGCTCAATTGAAGGTGCTATCGTTCTTACTCAAGTGGCTTTAGAGCTTTTGGCGTCTGTAATTTTAGTGGAAAGCTACGGTTGGTTGAGTCAGGATGGCTACAGAAAGCTATCGGCATTCGATACTATCAGGATCCTTCTAATATGGGCTGATATACCAATCTATATCCCTTCTGAGCTTCAAGAATTACATGGATTGTCAAAAGAAAAAAACTGGCAAGATTCAGCGAAGGCAATGACAGAGGTTCGAAACAAAATTACTCATCCGCAAAAGAAAAATAGAAAAGACTTTTTGCAGCTATCAAGAAAACTTAAAATTGACACTTGGAAACTTAGTCTTTGGAATTTAGAGCTTCTCTTGCTGAAACTATTTAAGTATGAGGGTAAATACGCTAATAGGATAAGCCGTCAAAATATAGGTGACGTTGAATTAGTTCCTTGGGCTAAAGATGCAAATGATTGAATGCTTTCAATTTAAATAAGATAGGACTTAGATTGAGTTTTAAGCCTGGCAGGAAAGTCTCGCCTGACAGCATCTGAGAAGCCTTTATCACTTTAGACAACGTGCCTGGGTTGCAGATTTCAACTTGTTGGGTTTTGGGGCGATGAGCCAACAAAGTTGTGTGCCGTTGCTAATGTCTCGGTCATCTTGTCAAGGAGGGGTTTGAGAGAGTCGCCGGGCGATCTCATCTCCAATTAGCGGCCCAACCCCAATTATGGGAGCCCCGCTGAGTCACTTGGTCTTAGCTGGCAATTGTTCTTGAGTTGAGGCAGTAGAACACAGTGCAGAATCGACTTGAAGCTTGAGTCTAATTCAAGAGCCGTTAGTGTCTTGCCGTAGGCTTTGCGCATCCAGATAAATTTGTGCCCACTCTCCCGTAACTTGCTTGAGCTTCAGCTTCGTGGCTTGGGCAATGTCATCGAAACTGAGACCCGCTTTGAGGTCGTTCAAAATGCGTTGTTGGATGGGATTGCGGCTAGCTTGAAAGACTTCCCACTGTTCAGGAGTTAGCCCCAAATTGTGATCTTTCAGAGACGTTTTGAGCCAGCCCAAGACCAAATCCGGTTGTTCTTTCAGCGTAAAGACGCGAATGGCGTGATAGCGAATTTTTTCCCGCAGGCGATAGGCTTCCTTTGTGGATAGGTTGAGGCGCTGGGCCACCACCTCTTGAGAAAAGCCTTGCAGATGGAGTTCTAGCCAGGCGACAGCAGTCTCGTCTAGGGCGTCTTTTAAGTAGGTGGCAAAGCTGGCTTTTACCTGCTCACGAGACACTTGGGCCTCTTCCGCATCCGCCTGCATTTCGTACTTGGCGACAGCCTCGATATCCAATAGACTCATGGAAGAATCAGGTTCGTCGGTGCCCACTTCTTCTGAAATCAGGCGAATCATCTCGCCTGAGGGAATGTTGGTCATGCCGCCGCGCTGCGATCGCCGCAAGTAGTTCACAAAGCGGTAAACCAATAAAGGTTGATTCCGAATGGGGCGCAGGCAATATTCTTCGACCGTGGCGAGCATCAGCAAGTTGCGAATCTGCGGTCGCGTGGTGCATTCGCCAATCCATTGCACTTGGGCTTTGAGATAGCGATCGCTTTGCAGCATTTCTTGAATCACTTCTTGCAGCACGTCTGTCACCGTGCGGCGACGATCTCGACTCAGGGCAATCCAGGTGCGCACTTTGCTCCGCACCAAAAACAGGCTGCTCAGGCGCTTAATGAGATTTTTGTAGCCCCGATCGGGGCCGACCTGCCAGTAGCGCTGACGGATCGTCTCCGCCGTCGCCGTGGTGGCC